>NZ_CP046391.1:224375-297607 GCF_012790675.1 Anaplasma platys | reverse complement strand
GTCTACGTGCCCTATTGTCCCCACATTTATATGCGGCTTCCTTTCTTCTGCCATACTACTAATACCAAACAACAAAACTACAACACTACACAAAATAGCAAACGAGCGGGTAATGGGAATCGAACCCACCCAGGCAGCTTGGAAGGCTGCTACTCTACCACTAAGCTATACCCGCACAACCGTGGAGGAGGTAGGATTCGAACCTACGAACGCGTAAGCGGGCAGATTTACAGTCTGCTGCCTTTGACCACTCGGCAACCCCTCCTCTGAGACTAAGCCCAAAGCAACATCCTCTGTAATAGCACATAATTCAGAAAAGCAATACAAAAAACCACGCTTCATTCCCGAGTTGCTTCAAAAAAAATTAACTCTACAATACACAGAGCATAAGTTATGCAAAAATAGCTGGCTTTACAACAAAAACTATGAACCGCGGCAAAGATAACAAACTCATCTGGATTTACGGAAGGCACGCGTGCCTTGCTGCGCTGCATAATGCGCGTCGTAACTGCTTAGAGTTGTTCATCTCCGACAAACACTCGAAAAAATATGCTGATTTGCAGCACATGGCTAAATCGCGGGGTGTTTACGTACAAACGGTAGGCGAGCATAAGATTGACTCCATGCTGGGCAACGCAGCTGTACACCAAGGTGTCGCTTTGCGCGCCGCCCCACTATTCGGGCGAAGTGTACCTCTGTCGGTGCGCGTGGAGGATATCGTCACAGACGCGGGAAAAACCTCCACTGTACTCCTATTAGATGAGGTGTCTGATGTGCATAATGTAGGCGCAGTGCTGCGCTCCGCAGGTTGCTTTGACGTTGATGCCGTCCTTTTGACTGAACACAATACTCCATCGGAAAATAGTGGAATGGCCAAAGCCTCGAGCGGCGCCACTGATGTAGTGCCTGTAGTGTGCATAGGTAACCTGGTGAAAACTCTCGATTACCTGAAGCAGGAGGGATATTGGTGCTATGGATTCGATGCCGATGCCGACAATCTACTGCATGAAGTAAAGTTCAGCGAGCGCAGAGTCATTATAATGGGATCTGAGGGGAGGGGAATGCGCAACCTGACCAAGAAGCATTGCGACCATTTGGTTAGAATCCCTATATCAGAGAAAATAAATAGCTTGAATGTGTCAAATGCTGCAGCAATTGCTATGTATGCTGTTGCGCTGCAAAATCAGGAGGTGTAGCATGCAACGCGGGATGGGCTGGGATTCCATGTTGACGTTTGCAACGCGCGAATCGGTGTGTATTGCCTGTTGTTTACCGTATAACAACTCAGGACCTAGCCATGGAAAGTGATCAATCGGGAGATTTGGCGACGCGCCGTGGGGTGGTAATTGCCATAGATGGCCCCTCTGCCTCAGGTAAGGGGGAAATCGCTCGCAGGTTGGCTTCAAGGTTGGGGTTTACTCACCTTGATACTGGAAAGCTGTACAGGATATTTGCTGCAAAGTTCGCTGCAAAATATGGTGAAAGCATTGCTAGGAAAGAAAAGGTGTGTATTAGCTCAGAGGACGAGCGCAAGATGCTTGATCTACTCACAGATAACAGTACAGCATTGGGAACTGAAGAAATTAGTAAAGCAGCTTCCAGAATTGCCAGAATTGCTGTAGTGCGTCAGGCACTAGTGGGACTGCAAAGGCAGCTAATACTTACATCCGAAACAGGAATAATTGTCGATGGAAGGGACATCGCTTCAGTGGTATATCCAAATGCCGATGTGAAGATCTTTATCACCGCACAAGTCTCCGTAAGGGCCCTCAGAAGGTATAAACAGCTAACGGGTCGCGGCAATAGCTGCAGGAGCATGTATAAAACGGTACTGCTGGGGATGCTACGAAGAGACATAAACGATTCGTCGCGCAGAGTGGCCCCTTTGACTAGAGTTAAAGATGCATTCTACCTGAATACTTCCAACATGGACATCGAAAAAACACTCCTTCTATTAATGAAAAAAATAAAAACCTTCTTGTAAAACTGCGTGAACGGTATATCATTGCCACTCGTTGTTTTTCTTTGTTTTTTGGGCTCTGTTTATGTCATCAGGTGCGGGTTTGCAAGGTAATTCTTCTGGTAGCATTAGTGTAGTGCAGTCTAATAAATTTGTGAGTCACGCTTTTGACGAGGTAGATTTTAATGAGACTGATTTTTCCAACACGCTTTCGCAGCTTCTGGCTGGGGGGCCTAAAGAGGGGGAGATCATAGAAGGTACAGTGATCTGCATGGATAGCGGGTACATAACTGTAGACGCAGGCTTGAAGTCTGAAGGCGTTGTCTCATTGAGGGAATTCGAGCTTGGAGACGGTAAGCAGGATGTTGCTGTTGGCTCCAAGGTCAAGCTTTACTTAGAGAAAACTGAAGGAAAGACCGGTAGCGTGATCCTGAGCCGTGAGAAGGCCGTGAGAGATGAGTTGTGGCAAAAACTAGAAAAGGCTTCAGAGGAAAACCTAGATATAGAAGGTGTGATATTTGGCTCAATCAAGTGTGGTTACACTGTTGACGTGGGCGGTGTAGTTGCCTTCTTGCCTGCGAGTCATGTTGGTCTTCGTCAGGTTAAGGATATAACTCCTCTGCTGGGCAAGAAGCAAAAGTTTCGCATCTTGAAAATGGATAAGAAACAAGGCAATGTTGTGGTTTCGCGGAAGGCGGTGCTTGAGGAGTCTCTTGCAGATGCGAAGGATTCTTTCCTGAATCAGCTCGAGGAGGGAAGCATCGTCGAAGGTAAGGTGAAGAGCATCACTAAGTACGGCGTGTTCATTGAGATCCACGAATCACCAACTGTGGGTGTTGTCGATGGTCTTTTGCATATAACGGACATTTCGTGGAGTCGCGTAAGTCATCCATCGGCGGTGTTCTCCTGCGGACAGACCGTTCGTGCAAAAATCATTAGAATAGACAGGGAAAACAGAAAGATTTCATTAGGCGTTAAGCAGCTGGAGGAAAGTCCGTGGGCTAACGTCGAGGAAAAATATCCTGTGGACAGCGTACACAAGGGTATTGTCACCAGCATCGAAGACTATGGAATATTCGTGGAGTTGCAGAGTGGTGTCGAGGGGTTGATCCACGTTTCAGAAGTTAGCTGGGTAAGAAGTCACTTACCTGTGAATCAAATTTTCATGCGTGGAGAGGAAGTAGAAGTTAAAGTTCTAAGCATCGATGCCGCAAAGAACCGTATGAGTTTGAGTATAAAGAGATGCAAGGAAAATCCTTGGGAGGCCTTTATAGCCAAGCACCCTGTTGGCTCGGTAGTAGACACAAAGGTGCGTAGTATAAGTAACTTGGGAATGTTTGTGACCTTGCTTGATGACGATACAAATTCAGGCATCGAAGGGCTTATTCGCTCTACTGAGCTGAGTTGGAATGGCTCTCCAGAGAGTGCCCTCAAGAAGTATAACGTGGGTGATTGTCTTAAAGCCAAGATACTCATGGTAAATGCAAATAAAAACAAAATCGACTTGGGTGTAAAACAGATTGAGTATGATCCGTTCCTGGGGCTTTTGCGAAGAATAGGGCTAGGTGAAAAGATACCTGTGACGGTGTCTAAAGTCTTGGAAGACGTGGGTGTTCTGGTCGATGTCTTCGAGGGTTCAGAAAGTTTTAATGTCCTCGTGGAACAAAAGTATATACCAGATAACAAGAAGTTTTTTCCTGGAGATAGGGTAGAAGCTGAAGTTCTGATGATGGGAGCGTACAGTCTTGTTTTGTCCTTGGAGTAGGTTTGTGTGTTCGATTATTTGTTGAAAATTGAGGCCCTTGGGTCCAAGTTGAGGGTGTGGAGGTCCGTTTTTTTTCTTACGTTGGGTCTGTTGGTTGTTACTGCATCCCAGGTTGACTACTCTAGGCTCGCCCTACCCAAGGTGTTTGGGAACAGCTACATCGCGCGTGTCAATGTAGAGGGAGCGATTAGTCGAAATCGGAGCAGAGATGTGCTAATGGAAAAGATAGCACGCGATGATGCAATCAAGGCTGTATTGTTAAGAATTGACAGTCCTGGTGGGACTGTGGGAGATAGTGAAGTTTTGTATCAACAGCTGCGTGACATTGCCGCGAAGAAGCCGGTTGTTGCAGTTATGGGAAACGTGGCGGCATCAGGCGGCTATATGATAGCGCTGGCAGCCGATCATGTTGTTGCGCGCAATGGTACGATCACGGGGTCGATTGGAGTTAGGTCTAATTACATAGGTGTTTCACAAATAGCGAAAAACTTGGGAATAACGCTCCGGACAATAAAAACTTCGGAGCATAAAGGCGCTGGCTCACCATTCGAGGAAATGAGCGAAGGCTCGATAAAGCTGATGCAAGAGGTGGTGGATGATTTCCACAGGTTTTTTGTTGGCTTGGTAATGGCTCATAGGAACATGACTGAGGCAGAGGCGCTTAAGGTGTCGGATGGTAGGGTGTTCACAGGGTCACAAGCTTACAACGCGGGGCTGATAGACGAGATAGGCGGGGAGCACGAAGCGTTGGAGTGGCTTAAGGAACACAAAGAGGTCGATATAAATATCCCTGTCAGGGATTTGGAATATAGGCATGGAATTATGAATGCTGAAGGGCTTCTCTCTATGCTGTCCACGGCTTTCGCAGAGTTTTTGTATCATGGTAGTGTGTAGTTTTATCGGTGAGATCTTTGTATGACTTTAAGGTCTGATTTGATTAGACGTTTGGCTAGGCGTAATAGCGCTCTTGGGGAGCCTGTGGTTGCACAAATACTGGACATATTTTTCGGTTCTATCTTGCAAAGCATCAGGGAAGAAACAAGAGTGGAACTACGTGGGTTTGGGTCGTTTTCGGCAAGAAATTACGTGTTACAAAGCTCGACAGAAGGTCTGCATAAAATGAGATATAGAAGGATATATTTTCGCCCGAGTGAAAAGCTGATCAAGGCTGTAAACTCAGGAAATTCTAAGTCAGAAAATTAGCCGCTAAGTCCGCTACTCGCGTCGCGGTAAAAACAGCACTGTACGCCAGGAAAAACTCGTCGGCGGCGCTGGGGGTTTACGCAATCACCATATTGGGCGCAGTTGTGGGAGCTGGCTCGTGAAAATTGTTGCAGACTTAGATTATCTGTAATACCCTCTGATCCGGTTTATTATTCGGCGTCTTGTTGGAAGTGGAGGATATTAGGGAATACTCTGAAAGCTTGCAACGCTCGTTTAGGGAGCTGGAGAGAGCTCTAGCTGAGTGCAGCGTACGAAGTAACGGTAGCCTTGAGTCTGGTGCTGTAATAAATCTGGAACTCGAAGGTAAGGTCAGTGAACTTACTGTGCGCAATGAGGCTCTTGAGCACGAGTTGGTTGCTCTACGGCATACTTACGATGGCCTGCTGGTGACTTACAATGAGCTTTTGGGAAGGTTGAATGCTGCAATAGAACTTGTAAAATCTATTCTGGAACGAGAGTAAAGGTGTCACCAAAGGATAAGGCTTTGACTCAAATAATTGACGTATCTCTCAGAGGGAGTGTCTACAAGATAGCATGCCACGAGGGGGAAGGTCACCGCCTCGTAGAGCTTGCTGATCGACTCAATGCACGTATTGACGCTGCAGTTCCTAGCTCTACGCGTAGCAAAACTGCAGACATTCACTTGCTCCTGCTAGTAGGTCTGCAATTGGAAGACAGGATCGAAGAGCTCGAGAACGATCTCAAAGCCGTTGAGAACAACCTAGCTGATCTCAACAAAATGTACGAGCAGGCTGTGCAGGAAAAGGGCTATCTAAAAGAACTGCTGGTCCATAGCATCTCTAAAACTGACGAACTTACCAGTATGATCAAGAATAAAGATCTGACGTAGCTTGCCCCGTCAAACCGCAAGAATATCACTCGTTATGATATGTAAGGGCACAAGGGGTGTTTTGAAGCAACCTGCAAAACCCACGAGTTTAACGTCGTAAGCGAACAAACCTTGTAATTTGTTCAACACCTAAAGCCCCCTACACGGACGACTCCCTGGCGTTTACGATGCTTTTATGCGCACTGATGAACGCTTAAAGGCCCTGGACACACTACAGACACCCAGTAATACACCAACAATGCGCAACGCTGCAAAAAACAAAGTTCTGATAAAAAGGAAATTATCCAAAATTTTTATTATATAATGGATAATATTCTTTTATAACATAGTAAATAATGCTATTATAATGGATATATCATTATTTGCTTTTCATGTCATAAAATTTAGCATGCGTAACTGTTTTCTTCCAATACGTATTAGATAGTAAGTAAAAATTTGACATGCATGACAAGCTCAAACACTATTTTGATGTTCACTTTTGGGAGGGAATATGCCAGAACAATGTTGTTCACAGGCGAGAAAACAGTCGCAAAGTCGCGCTAGTAAGCTAGCAAGGTTTGCAAAACAGTCAGTGCTATGCGGAATTCTTGGTTCAATGAAGTTCTTGATCGCACTTGCGGCATACGTGCAGGCGTATGCCTTTCTGATGCTCTGCAAAGGAAGCATGGATCCCGCTCCTGCTGAGGTTTTAAGAGCAAATAAGGAAGCTGCGAAGACAAACTTGAAGCTGGGCATGTTGCCTGCAATCGAGATGTTTCTCCTCGCGCCTGCAATGTTTGTTGGATTGCATGTGTTCTTGAATGTTGGAATGATATACTGTCTTGCTGCCTGTTGGGCATTGATGTTTACAGTATGTTTCACAGTGCGAATAGCGGGTATACTCACAAGCTGTCCTGCAATTAAATCTCCGCTGTATGGAGAAGGTTATCCTTTCCCGGTAATGGAACACAAGAACAAGTCCGCTCTGGACCCAGGGCTCGTTGCGTACGATAAGGATGCAGAATCGCGGGTGTCTGTATCAAAAGCGTGTGCTATTGCGCTCGCATTTGTGCCTTTTAGGCTTTTAACCGCCGTGGCTCAGGCAGGGCTACTCGTTACTGAAGCTATGTCGCTGCTAGTGGTATCGATATCGGATGTGTGTATTGCCATTTACCGTGGTTTTTCAAGCAAAATGCTTTCATCGAGCTCACAACAACGTGGTTCGACAAACTTCCAAGCGTCTAGAGAATCTCTGAAGTCCATCTCATCGCTCACAAAAACGTTTATGACAGATTTGTTGTGGGTTATGACTTTTGGGATGTCCGGGGCAATCAGTTTGCGTGACGCCACTAGGATTGTAAGCGTCAATCCCCTATGTGCTACAGCGTCAACAGAGAGTCCCTATCGAAGCTCATCACCTGTCGCAGGCGGTGAAAGTGCTTCACATTCTGAAAACACTGAGAAAAAATCATGCTGTCAGGGAAAAACTGCGTCGTCACCGCAGACCATAACCCCTGGAGAAACAACACAAACAGAACAGCCTGCAGAAGCGCCAGCGACTCTGCAGTCTGCGACAAGCACATCTTGCTGCAGTCTTAGACAAGATGTTGCCATGAAAACAAAATTACACGACACCCCTAAAGCAACACCAAATATCCCCTCGGAGGTCAACCAATTGTGCGACACTATGGACGTAAGATCATGCCCCCTGTGCGCAACTATGTCAGGCAACAGGTAGCCAAACGCCGCATACAACAGAAAAACGCTAGAAACAATTACTATCGGGAAGCCAATAGCGCGCCGGGCCGCCTCCATTAGTAGTACTAGAACTATATAACAGACCTGGGGTGGCTACGATGATACATGCCCCACTCCTGGGCAGGCACTAAAACCCTTCTATCACATATACAACTACATGGCTTACAACTTAAAAATGCAACACTAGCTTATTTCTCTTGGAGTATAGTGCGTTCCCCTGTACGATGACGTGTTGAACTAACCAATTATAAATATGCAAAAACAGAAAGTCGCCGTGGTACTGCTAAACCTAGGGGGCCCCACTGCACCTGCGGAGGTTGAACCGTTCCTTTTTAGCATGTTCAGCGATAAGCACATTATGGATTATCCAAAACCAGTGCGGTTATTGCTTGCAAAGGTCATTTCAAAGCTACGAGCAAGAAAGTCACAGAAGATTTATGAACACCTGGCAGGTAAGTCTCCCATTTTGCAGGAAACCGAGCAACAAGCTCTCAGTCTTGAAAGGCGCCTGTGTGGTGACGCAACACGTGAGTACAAAGTTTTCGTATCCATGAGGCATTCGAAACCACATTCGCAAAACGTGCTTGACGTTATATATTCCTGGAGCCCAGAGATCGTTGTGCTCCTGCCTCTGTACCCTCAATATGCCTCCGTCACAACACAGTCATCCATCGAAAATTGGTACAGCAGCATGCATCGATCGGGATACATGCTATTCACGGATATAATTTGGCATTTTTTCAACCATCCTAAATACATTGAATCCCAGTGCAAGCTGATACTGGATAAATATAAACTGGCACAGAAAACTGGTAGAGCTCCCCGTGTACTGTTCTCTGCACATGGACTGCCATGCTCCTTCATAGAAAATGGCGACCCCTATAATCAACATATCTTACATGCTGCGGAATTGATTGTGAAAAAAATGGGTCTGCCAGCTCTTGATTATTCGGTGTGCTACCAAAGCCGTGTAGGACCGGTGAAATGGCTGGGGCCTTCCACGGAATCCGAGCTACTGCGGGCAAAACGTGACGAAGTCCCAGTAGTCGTTGTACCACTTTCTTTTGTAGCAGAAAACTCTGAAACCCTTGTAGAGTTGGATATTGAGTACAAAGTCTTAGTGGAGGAAAACATGTTTTACCGAGTCCCTACTCCAGGAACCGAAGAATCGTTTATCGAGTGCCTTGCTGACCTGGTATTTAAAAAAGTGATGTAGCCTCATGTTATGATGCGGATACTGATTATCTTTTTATTCGCAAAATAACCGAATGTCAGCAGCAATTCCGAATGTTACCAAGCCGCAGAGCTCATTTCCTGCAATCTGGACATTGCACGTTTAATATCCACCGTTGGCATGCCGTCATAAAGCATATTTATCTCTGTGGAAAGCGAACAAAATAGACGACTCTTGCTCTCATATAACTCATCTATAAGCACAATGAACCTGTGCATTTCGTTCTGCGAGTAGTGACCAAATACAGGGATGTTTTCTATAAAAATGGTGTGAAAACTTCGCGCAATTTCCTTGTAATCTGCAGCCCACATGGGATTTTTACCACCGCAAAGATCATCAAAACAAACGTACACAATGCCCTCGTGTTCCATGCCAAGCTCAACTCGGCGGCTACCAAGAATTACTACTGCTTGCTTGGCCTTAGCTGAGCCCACGATGTAGGCAAAATGCTTGCGTAGTTTTTCGTCGGCACCATTGCCAATGTAAAATCGGCCACGATCTTCAGAACCCTTTACCTCTCGGTAATCGCGGTTGCCCGACAGCGAGATAACCTCCATCTTTTCCATGATAAGGTCAATTGCGGGAAGAAAAAGTTCCCGCTGAATGCCATCCTCATACAACTTATTAGGATGATAGTTAGAAGTCATCAGAATTATCATATTGCGGGAGAACAAGATACGAAACACCCTATGGAGAATCACTGCCTCGCAGACGTCGCGCACTTGCATTTCATCCAAATATAATAGGGAACAGTCTCCCACTAGTCTATCCATAACAGACATCATTTGGTCTGCATCATTAGGCTGTTTCAAACTTTCAAGGTGTAACAAATCATGTACTTGCTTCATGAGGGTATTATAGTGCATGCGACGCTTATGTTCTATCCCACAACACTCATAGAATAAGTTCACAACAAGCGACTTTCCTCTACCGACATCTCCGTATAAATACACTCCCCTCTTGGGGAGTGCAGGGTGTTGTTGCCAAAATTTCCACCATTTGTGTAACCCATGCGCATACCCCTCCAAACTTCTGAGTACATTTACCTGGAGTTCATCAAACATAATCGCGTTACGATCTACCATTTCGTTGTACCGCTCAAGCGCACCCTTAACCTGTCTGTCCATTAATACACCGCTCACAAAAAAAGATTTACTTAATACTCAAGCTCACACATCAAAATATCACGTTCGTGTAACGATAACGCAGATTTCTGGATTTCTGCCTCGAATTGTATATTGCCCATTCTCTTAATTGAAGACACAATTTGCTCGCCAAAAAACTCTTACCTTTAGTGATACAATACTGAACCTGATATTCTAACAGTCCCCGCCCTAGTCACAGAAGTAAAATTCCCGATCAACGAAACTGTGACAAATTTAACGGAATGCTAGGTTATCGCCTTTCCTCTGGAAAAAATATATTTGATTTCTATTTCTGTTTTTTAAGTGACTTTGATAACATGCCGCGCATTTTGTTTCTTACGTATACGGGGTTATATCCCGCTAAATGGCATACGGTGATGAAATCACTGTGCATATCGTTAATCCAGTTGTAAGCTTTCGTTTTTTCTAAGTTGTTTTCGGTTCTTTTGTAGTTGGATGTAATATCGATAAATGCTTGCAAAATAACCGCACCCCACAATGATTTGTATCTCGTATTTTCACTAAGTGTTTCTCCATCTTCTAAGTTATAGGAACGATCCGTGGAAAATCCTTCATATACCCCGCAATAATTATAAAAATTCAACAAATCAGAATTCATTTCTGTCCCTTCAGATAAAAATTGAATGATTCAAAACTTAGGTAAAATAAAAAATCAAGTTATGTATTGTTCCGCGTTTCGTCTTTTTCTATATGTAGCAACAGGCATTTTCCCTTTGGTTGCTACTTTTATGTTTATGAACTTTGTGATATAATTATATCGGATATTTCCTAAAAGCTGATCAAAAATTACCTACACCTGTCAAAGAGTGTTACTTTCAACGCTCGGCATGCTCTTGGTGCAAGCACTCAGATGTAGTTATGATATAAACTAGCATTATGGGATCTATCATATTAGACCAACTTGGTAGTAGATCATGCGGGAAATTGGCAGCGACTGGCTATATGCAAGACACATACTGATGTATAAAACTCCTCGGAAGCGTCTCTAGGTGTACTTTTGCTAAATTGCGACACAAGACTGTGTTCGCCTTCCCCGTGGTTGTGCTGAGCCGATGGACGAACAAAAATGAGATTATGAAACGCTTTGGAAGGTACATTGTATAGGTGGATCGCACACCACACTAAGCAGTGTTGCCATGCTTTTGAATGCAAGTCAGCACTAAGAACGTGAGGGTAGGGGTTGCTTTGCCAACTAGCGGGACTGCTGTAATCTAATGCAAAATCACTGCTCGTTGCGTGAAAGTCGGAATCGGTAACACGCTGAAGAAGTATTGCGTCGAGACATAAAACATGCGACACGGCAAGAGGTGTTCAGAAAAATTGCATATGCGTTAACTCCTGGCTGCAACACAAAAAACGCCTTCTGTAGCTTAGCACAGAGGGGTATGTTGTGGAAACATACGCAGCGTCCCCTGGTTTGGTAGAAACTAACACACTCCTCATTGTTGTCATGGAACCGCGCATGACTAGGATATTTACTCACTGATTTCTGCCAAATTACTATGCAAATTGTTTTTACCAACCATAGCTTTTGTACCAGCATGGAGCACGACACCTAATACTGCGCCACCACCCTACTGGTAGCCGCGAAAACATGCTACTCGATGCTGATGACAGGTTGTGTGTCGCTATCGGATACCAATGCCACAAGCAAGTTGTTAACAAATTTCACTTTCTGGTCATCAGTTAGGCTTATTTTGTGCTGACTTTCCAGATGCAGAAGGACGTCATCTACTATATTGACTGCATTTCTTACTATGTGGACGCGTGCTTCGGATATTGCCTTGGCTTGCTGCCTACGCAACATAACCTGCGCTATCTCTGAAGAATATGCAAGATGTGATATTCTGGCATCTTCTATAGAGATTCCTACTATACCCATACGGTCCTGCAGCATTAGTTTTAATTTTTGTGATATTTCCGCAAAATTTTGCCGCAGGGACACCCCTTCGCCGGAGTCGTAAGGGTAACTACCTGCCAATTCGCGAAGAGCAGTCTCCCCCTGCACAGATATGAACCCCTGATAATTTCCTATATTGAAGCATACTTTTTCAGGACACGTAACCCGCCACACAACGGCTGCAGCAATCTCTATAGGATTGCCTTCCGCGTCATTTACCTTCATTACGGAAGTATTTGTGCTCTCCACCTTCAAAGAAACATTTCTCTTCACCGCATACGGGACTGAAAACAGCAACCCTGTCTTCGATGTAGTACCTATATATTCGCCAAAAAACTCTACCACTTTTGCATCATTTGGACCGTTGATAAAAAAGCAGCATGGCATAACAGTGGTGACTATTAAGCCCCATAAAGCCGATGGTATAATTACCGATGCTGCAAAGTCGCTCGTGACACAGCACGCTGCAAGCATAACCGTCACAATACCAATGAGGACTATTGCGGCATACCCGTTCATGCAAAATAAGTTTTTGCTCACTATGTTACGGACACCTTTCATATTATCACCTGCGCTCATGCTATGCCTTTAAGTTACCCGAATTAAGATACGAAACTCGATAGATACTAGCAAAGGAAACAAAGAAACGTGGTTTTATATCCGTAATTTGCCTAAGATTGCCTTAAGGGCATTGCTACCGCTGTGACTGGGGCTCTCTGCCCTCTTCCGCTTCAACATTGTACTGAACTTTGATTTCTGCTAGCGCGTTGATGATCTCCGTATTTCCCCTGGAAATCGCTATACTAAGAGGAGTATCTCCGCTATTGTCTTTGGCGTTAATATCTGCACCTATAGAGAGTAAGTAGCGCACGACGTCCAGTGAGTCATTTTTCACTGAGTGAATAAGCAGGTTATCTCCATCTTTTGTTCTAAGATCTTCCAGTAAGTATTTTACGCTATCACCCAAGAGAGTTAACTCGCGCAATAATGCCATCAAACTTGGTAGATTATTCGATCCTGCACAGTAAAATGCATTTTTATACAACCCTTCAATAGTCTGAAAACTTGGAAGATGCGAATTCTCTTTACCATACTCCCCAAGCTCAACCAGGGGATCAATGTGACGATGCCTGCTTTTGAAGACTCCATTTTTGCCGTCTGTAGATGACTTCCTATTATCCCCCTCGTTGCCATATTGTCCCATTATTGGCACGCCATCTTCCTCTCTTTCACCATCGGATTCTTCCAGTATATCAGTTTCTTCTGCACCATCTTGAAAAGCGCTACTTTGTTGGGATTTACTTACAACTTTCCCGTTCACCACCTTTGCTCTAACCCCAGGATACTTCACCATTCCGGTATCTGTCTGAGGGAAAGGCGGCACAGTGACAGCGCTATCCCGCTTGCGACGTTTCAACACATTTTCCATGTCATCTACGTGTTTATTCTCGTAGTTTTCATAGTCAAATGGTTGTAATCCGATGTTTCCGTAAGTGTCAGCTGTATCCAGCTCTTGCTCAATTTGGGGCTCTAAGTTTTTTTCAGGCCTATCCGAGACGCTTGCGTTACTATTCCCGTTATGGAGCGCCACGACGCTTAGCATTACGATAAAAAAAACTCTCCCCACTGCATGCATGTTCCGTTACTCTCTAGCGTTAGATTAATCCTACCGTTCTACTCACAAAGTGTGACTTAATGATTAACATAAATATTTAAGAAATTAAAATAATAATGCCTGTTGAACATTCAAAAACTGACACACCACATGAACGCGCTACAGACCCATCACGGGAATTTGTATGGATAAGTGCATCTGCTGGCTCAGGAAAAACAAGGATGCTGGTGCATAGAGTCATCAGGCTACTATTGGCAGGTCAGGAGAACATATTATGCCTGACTTTTACCAATGCCGCAGCACATGAAATTAAAGAAAGAATATTCCTCATGGCTCAGGAATGGCTGCGCATGCCCGACCACGAATTGGAACACGAGCTACGAGAAATCTGCTATCAAAACGCCTCGAGAGAGCTCTGTTATCGGGCACGCAGTCTGTTTTTTGATGTATCGAAAAAGCTCAAGGTCCAAACTATTCACGGCTTTTGTAAATCGCTAGTATCCTCTTTCCCCGCTGAAACGGGAATTGCAGCGAACTTTATGGTGAAAGAGCTGTCAGAAGTGCTACCAAAAATATTCTCCCAGCTCCTTTCGAATAGCTCAGATGTTGCCGAACATCTCTCGCAAATCTCATGCGACGTCAAAGAAAGCGCTCTATACGAGCTTATTTACAAAATAATGAGCAAACCCCATCAGCTGGAAATGCCTGGTAAGGAGCCTGGCGTTGCAGCACCTGTGCCAGACTCACTTCGCTGTCCTGAAGATATTTTAAACGCTCTTAGCGACGGTGGCATCCGTGATCGCAAAACTCATGCAAAGTTGCACGCCTGGAATGCCGCTGAAAAGAAGACACATCCTCTTCTGGAAGAGTATCTGAAAACCTTTATCTGTCTTGATTCACTGGAAAAGAAGGACATATCCGGCATAGTAAGCAAAACAGCCCTGAAAAATTTTCCAGACGTTTTCCAAACTATCTCCATAGAACAAGACAAGCTACAGGTGTTTGCTGATAAATATTACACTGAAAGGATTTCTAAGCGTACAGCCCACATCTTGCAAATAGTACGACACTGCAAAAAGCTCTATGAATACGATAAGCAAACATCGAAGTACCTAGATTATCACGACATAATAAACCTGGCGTTACAACTTATCTCCGACCCTGATAATAGAGATTGGGTCCTCTATTGCCTAGATGGACAAATAGACCATCTTTTGGTGGATGAATCACAGGACAACAGCCTGGAACAGTGGCACATCGTAGCTGGCCTCTGCAGCGAGTTTTTCTCTGGTCTTGGCAGCAATACAAATTTACGCACTTTATTTGTGGTCGGCGATGTCAAACAATCCATATACGGCTTTCAAAACGCACGTCCTGATTACTTTCACCTTATGCACCAATATTTCTCGAGGCAAAGCACAAATTCTGTAACCATCCACTTAAATGACTCTTACCGGTCTACATTGCCAATATTGTCACTGGTTGACAAAGTATTCAATAAGTTGCGAGAGCAGGTGTCTTTCAAGTCAGAGGAAATCAGCCACACAACGAAAAGGGGTATGGAACCTGGATACGTTGAAATTTGGCCGCTTTTGCCAACAGAGCGGCGCTCAAAGGCCAATTTGTGGGATTATTTCGACTCCACCATCGAACTGCACAACAATTCGGGAAATTCCATCTTATTGGCACAAACAATTGCTCAACGTATTCTGTCATGGCTAGAAAATTCCCGTTTCCTTGCAGCAAAAAATCGGCCCATTACCGCCGGCGATATTTTGATATTAATACGCCATAGGAGCCCTTTCGTAGATCATATGGTGTCGGAACTGAAACGGGTGAATATTCCGGTTACTGGCAGGGATAGGTTCAACATCATGGATTATGTTGTCTCGCAAGATTTGGTAAATCTAGGAGAATTTTTACTATTACCCACTAACGACCTGGCATTGGCCACTTTGTTGAAATCTCCAATGTTTCGATATAAAGACTCAACTCTGCTAGACATAGCCAACAGTTGTACCGAAATACGGCCGCTATGGCATAAACTGCAAAAATTCCCAGAATGTCAACAAACTGCGGAATACCTAACCACCATGATAGACATATCTAGAACGCACACTGCGCTGGATCTATACTCCCTAATCCTCTCTCAGCATAGAAAACAGTTTGTAGAATGTCTGGGAGCACAGTCTGAAGAAATTATGGAAGAGTTCTTGAACTGCATCGTTAAATTTCAGTATGAGAACCTTAATACGCTGGAGTCGTTCATCTACTGGATAAAAAATACATCACCAACAGTGAAGGGCAAAACTAATGCTTCTAAGGATGCTGTTAAAATCATGACAATTCACAGTGCCAAGGGAATGCAGTCGCCCGTGGTGTTCCTGCCAGACACCACTACTATCCCAAGGTGTGACCTGCAGGTAGTTTTTGATGCTCAAAACAGACCATTCTGGTGCGCTGGAGACACAAATTTTCATTGCAAACAGCTGAAACTATTGAAAAAACAGGAAGAATACAACGAGTATCTGCGTCTGTTATACGTGGCCATGACCCGAGCAGAGGACGAGCTTTACATTGCAGGGCTAGGCAATGCAAGTAGCAAGTCCTGGTATGATATCGTGGTAAATGTTGGCCAGGAAATCTTTGAAAAAAAGGTCGCAACCCTGCAGCCTATGTTCTCAGAACCGGTGGACATAATGTATGTGAAAAGTTAGGACTTACACACGAAAATAAGCCTACGACCCCCTATTCATACTTATAGCACAAGCACCAACTAGCTTTCTATCCTCCAAGTCCTTATGCGCTGTGGCAATTTCGTCAAAAGAGTAGGTTCTGGCTACATCTACCTTAATGTACCCGCGCCTTATTACCTCAAAAATCTCCATTGCAGTTAAACCCAACTCTATTCTGGATTTCTTGTAGTGGTGGATCAAAGGTGCGGTTATGAACCACGATCTAGCACTCAACATAGACATGCTAACGTTAGGTATGGGACCAGATATTTGCCCATAGGACACGTACAAACCAAACATGCTCAACACACTGAACGATAAGTGGCTTACATCCTTGCCTACTGGGTCGTACACTACATTTACTCCATTGCCCCCAGTAATAGACATTATCTCCTTAGCCACGTTAGGATCGTTCCGGTTCACAACATAGGCGCATCCCACAGACTTGGCCACGCTCACACCTGATGCAGAGCTTACCGCACCTATCACTTTACACCCTCTATGATTAGCCCACTGACAGAGTACTCCCCCAACGCCTCCAGTCACTCCGTGAACTAAAGCATATGTACCCTGACGAACAGCATACACCCTGTGAGTAAGGTAGTGCGCGGTCATTGCATTGAATAGATTGGCAGCAGCAACCTCATCGCTGAGCAGATCAGGAATTTTAAACAAGTATCTCTGATCTATGATTCTGGACTCCGCGTAGGCACCACCTCTTGCAGTGCAATACCCCACCCGATCGCCAACTCCTATAGCTTCTACATCAGATCCAACCTGCCTAACAATCCCTACGGCTTGCACACCTGGAGTATATGGCAGAGCAGCTCCCTTTCTCAGCCCTGCCCTGCACTCAACATCAAACCTACTGAGACCTACAGCAACATGATCAACAAGAACTTCACCTACCCCTGGCTCCCCAATATCTTGGTCAACATATTTCATTACGCCGGGACCACCCGTTTTCTCGACAACAACAGCCCTTGTCATAAGCCCACCTAACCTACTGCCACCATATTACACACAACTGTTAACAAAAGGCAAAATACACAAATAGCACAACGCACCTCCTACCTAGAAGGCGCTACCAATATCCACAACTAAGAAGCTCACAAATCTGCACAAGCCTAGTGTTAAGCTACGCAGCGTAGGTCATACAAATTATGAGCTGAGAGCCAGTTTAAATCATCCCCCAGATTCACCGATATTATCTTGCCCTGACGAGGCATCGGAATGCATTTTAGTAGATCTCTTCTTGTCTTGTTTACCTGCTGATGAGAGATCTTGTTGCAATTGGGAAACAGCCTCTTACTCAGTAGATTCCCCGGCACTGTCTGTACTCTGCCCCGCATTGCCGCTCTTAACTTTCGCGCCAGTGCTGTCGGGGTTTTTCACAGTTAGAGGTCTACCACGCTTAGGCGCACTTGGCTTATCGCTGTGTTTCCTCAACGCAGCAACGCTCTGTATTTCCTCTGCACTATTTGAAGACGCCTGTAGCGGCTGTTGCTGTATAGTAGCACTCTGTTTCTCAGATAGTGGAGCACCCTTTGTCTCACGCACAGCGTTACCTTCTTCAGCTTTTCCTTTGGAAACGTTGGAATTCCTGGCACTGACAGCTTGCCGGGACTCTCCCACTTGCACGCTGTCTTTACCACCAGGAGCTACACTTCTTCTGCGTTCTTCCTCCGTACTATTTGAAGACATCTGTTTCTGTTGTTGCTGTGTCTTGGCGCTCTGCTTCCAAGATACCTCAGTACTTTCCACGTTTTGCGTTACTTCTTTCCCTGTAACTTTTTCTTTGGAAACAGCAGAATCTCTAACAGAGACATCCACACTACCCGTAGATACCTTAGCTTGCACCCCGCTAGCGCTTACCACGGGACTTCCCTTAGGTGCTGGATTGTTGCCCATGGCCACAGGCTGCTGCGTAGGATTGCTACCCTCTGTTCCCCCAGCAACCGGAGCCTGAGGCAAGGAAGTCCGCAGTGCAGGTGCCGGCCCATGACGCGTCGCATCTGTTACCTGAGGAGGTGTTGGAGGCTTGCTAGTGCACCGGCTTAAGATTTCATCCCTATCCCCGATGGAACTCAGCATTCCATCATCCATAACTATAACCTGATCCACAACACTCAAAATCTGCATTTTGTGTGTCACAACAAAAGTGGTTATTCCCTGCTGTTTAGCATAAACCAGAGCTTTCATCAGCCACGCTTCTGCCTTCCCGTCAAGATTGGCGTTAGGCTCATCTAGCACCAAAAGCCTTACATCGCCATAAAATGCCCTGGCTAGCCCTATCATTTGTTTCTGCCCCCCTGAGAGAACAATGCCACCGCTCCCGATTATGGTGTCATACCCATTGGGAAACTGCAGAATCATCTCATGAATGCCAGCTATCATCGCCGCTTTTATTACTTTTTCTGGATCAGGATTGGGTACCATGCGGGCAATATTTGTTTTGACGGATGCATTAAACAGCTCCACATCTTGCGGAAGGTAACCAACATGATTACCAAAATCCTCTCTAGCCCAGGTATACACATCAGCTCCGTCAAGTCTAGCAACCCCAGATATGGGCTTCCAAACCCCAACTATAAGCTTCACTAGAGTGGACTTTCCCGAAGCACTCGCCCCAATAATACCTACACTCGTTCCAGGCTTCACATTGAAAGTAACACCCTTGATCGTGGGCTTTGATCCCCCATAAGGAGTAAAAAACACCCTATCCATTGACACTTCACCCTTAGGCACCGGTAAAGCCATAGACTGCTCACGTCGTGGCGCGGATAATAACAGCATCTGCAATCTGCGGTACGATATACGAGCAGATAGAAGCATTTTCCAAGTATTTATCGAAGCCTCAAAAGGAGCTAAGGCACGCCCCATAAGTATAGATGCTGCTATTATCCCACCAGCAGTCTTGTGCCCATGGATAGCTAACCACGCCCCTACCCCTATTACTGCAATCTGCAGCACCGACCGTGAAAACTTTGTTACGCCCATTATCGCATTAGAGCGGCTTTGCGCTCTTATCTGTAACTCCCTGTTTTGGTCGTTTCTCGATGACCACTCCGTCACTATATGGCCGATCATCCCCATCGCTTCCACGACTTCTGCATTGCGACTAGCGACGTCTATATACCCAATATTGCGGACATTCTCTTCGCTCGATTCCTGCATTATTTTTTTGGTAGCCAGCTCATTCCAGATGGCCATGCACACTAATAGTATTATCCCAACCACCGCAATCATCCCAGTAACAGGGTGTATCATAAAAATTGCCACCAAATACACAATTGCCCAGGGCATATCAAATAGGGAGAAAATGCCCATCCCTGTGAGAAAACCTTTGACAATACCCAGGTCTCTTACCGCCTCTCCACTTGCAGAAGAGCCCTTAACCGAAGTCAAACTTATGGCCTTAATTATGAGGTCGGGCGTGGCTTCCCTATCTATCCAATCCGCAACCTTTGCCATGGTTAAAGAACGGCAAACGTCTAAAAGTGATGAACATACCAAAGCAGCCACCGTGACGATGCTCAGCATCATAAGCGTGGAAGTGCTCCCACTGGATAGAACCCTATCCAAAACCTGCGAGGTATATAAAGGCAAAAACAGCGCCAAAATGTTTATGGCCGAGCTGAACCAAAAAACAAACCAGAATACACTTTTACACTTTTCCAACGTCTGATAAAGGATGCTTTTCTTAAGCTCCTTCATGGCTGCAAAGCCAAATTTCACACCTTCCACAAACACTCCTATATATCACGGGGCGTACACCAAAAATTTGAGTCCCCGTTAGGTCTGGATATTACTATAAAAATTCACTTATCATAAGGTAAATCGGTGTTGTACATTACGGTGGCGTAAGATATAATCGCCGAAAAAGTGGCTTCACATGCGATTGTTCGTTGTTGTTGTGTTGGCGCTGCTGGCGGTTTTGTCGCTGGTGGCGGGAGTTGTGCTTTCGTCAACGGGTGGTCGTTTTTACGAAAAGTACAAAAATAAGATCATGCTGTTGCGTGTGATATTGCAAGCCATAGCTATAGGTGCTGTTGTCATACTGGTCAAGTAGTGAGCTCATCTTTTGATGACACAAGGATTTTGGGTATCCTGAATGTCACGCCGGATTCCTTTTCGGACGGCGGCAAGTTCTTGCATGTAAAGGGCGCGCTGTCGCACGCCAAAAAGCTTATAGCAGAGGGAGCGCATATTGTGGACGTAGGTGCCGAATCAACCGCCCCTGGAGTGTCACCAGTAACTCATGAAGAAGAATGGCAAAGGCTAGAAAATGTGTTGCCCGAGGTGATCGCTCTTGCCCATGGGGAAGGAGTTGAAGTCAGCATTGACACCAGACATGCAAAAACCGCAGAAAAGGCCTTGAAACACGGCGTAGATATAATCAATGACCAAGGGGGGCTTCTGGATCCTGAAATGGTCTCGGTAGCAGTAAACTGCAGCGCCAAAATTATCATAATGCACCACTTCGGCATACCTGTGTCGAAAAACGCATTCCCAGTATGCAATTCTGATAAACTCGTGCGGGAAATCATTGGTTGGTTACTTGCACGCGCAAAAACACTCTGCGAGAACTGTGTTGATGAAAGGCGCATAATACTGGATCCCGGAATAGGGTTTGGCAAAACACCTGAACATTCTTGGCACATAATAAAAAACATAGGCGTTTTTACAAAACTGGGGTTTGACATTTGCATAGGACATTCGAGGAAATCTATGTTCTCAGCCGTAGATGTCGTGTTGGAAGACCGCGATCCTGCCACAGCAATTGTGGCATCGTACCTTGCGCAGCAAGGAGTTAAATACATACGTGTCCATAATGTAGCACTTACTAAAACTGCCACAAAAATTGCTAGCTATCTCAAATAGCGAAGGGTATTCAGGATGTGCGGCTCGTTGTACAACACTGCGGTACGTCTTTTACCCGTGTTCATTCAAACACGCATCCCCATTAATACGCTTAGGTGGCGCTAATGGCGTGCAACAACGAAACTTACCGCCTGTTTTGGGCTTATTGCAGGTCGTAAAAGTCAGAACTTATCAGTGTTGAGCAGCAGTACGTTTTTGCTTTTTGTGAACATTAGTAGTAACATGCTCGGAATTCGTTAAAATGTAGACAAGATGCCGAAGCGCACAGATATTGAAAGTATCTTAATCATAGGAGCAGGTCCGATAGTTATAGGACAAGCATGTGAGTTCGATTATTCCGGAACGCAAGCATGCAAGGTGCTGCGAGAAGAGGGTTACAGCACCATACTGGTGAATTCCAACCCCGCCACAATAATGACGGACCCTGATCTTGCGGACGCTACGTATATTGAGCCTATAACTGCAGAGTTCATCGAAAAAATCATAGAAAAAGAAAGACCAGATGCATTACTAGCCACTATGGGGGGGCAAACTGTGCTGAACGTGGCATTAGAGCTACATGACAGGGGAACGCTTGCCAGATACGGCGTGGAAATGATCGGCACAAGTCATACAGCTATAAGAAAAGCAGAAGACAGGGGCCTATTCCGAGAGGCAGTGCATAAGGTAGGTGCTAAATGTCCGAAAAGCGTGGTCATTAAGGAAGGCGCGGATACAGATGCAGTGTTGGAATACATTGGCCTGCCTGCAATAATTAGACCGTCCTTCACTCTGGGAGGAATAGGGGGAGGTATAGCGCGCACCAAGAGCGAATTCTACTCGGCGATAAAGCACGGCTTTGCGATGTCTCCAAGCTCAGAAGTCCAAGTAGATGAGTCAATCATTGGATGGAAAGAATTTGAAGTAGAAGTAATGCGCGATTGCAAGAACAACTGCATAGTGGTGTGCTCAATAGAAAATATCGACCCCATGGGAGTCCACACTGGAGACAGCATCACTGTTGCACCTGCAATTACCCTGAGGGATGAGGAATATCAAAAGATACGCAGTATCTCCTTCGACATTCTGAGAGAAATAGGAGTGGAAACCGGTGGGTCCAACGTGCAGTTTGCTGTGAACCCAGGAAAAGATGGGGAAATTGTAGTTATAGAGATGAACCCCAGGGTTTCTAGATCTTCCGCGCTTGCTTCTAAGGCAACAGGGTTTCCTATAGCGAAAATAGCGGCAAAACTGGCCGTAGGATACACTCTAGATGAAATTGCTAATGACTGCGCGGTCTCTATCCCCGCATCCTTTGAACCTGTTATGGACTACGTGGTTGTAAAGATACCAAGGTTTGACTTTGCAAAGTTCAGAATACCCAACCAAGAGCTGTCAACTTCCATGAAGTCTGTAGGAGAAGTTATGGCTATAGGAAGATCGTTTTCTGAAGCTATGCAAAAGGCGTTATGCTCTCTCGAGGTTGGCTACACTGGTTTTAACGAATACTTTGATAAAGATACAAGTGTTGAGAACATCTGTGCAGCGCTTGCAAGCCCTTCCCCCAGCAGAATACTAATGATCGCAGATGCAATTCGCATGGGAACAAGCATCAAAAAAATCAATGAAATAACCGGGTATGATGCGTGGTTTCTCCAACAAATAGCCGACGTAATATCTTGCGAACAGGAGATTCGCACTCACGGTCTTCCATCAACTAAAGAAAGACTACTGCACCTGAAAAAGATGGGGTTTTCCGATTCCAGACTTGCAGAATTAGGCAATGTAGATGTGAGGCAGGTCGAAGAACTGCGCGAAAAGTTGTCAGTGCACCCGGTATACAAGCGCATTGATACATGTGCTGGGGAGTTTAAGACCAGCACTGCGTACATGTATGGCTGCTATGAAGGAGATGCGTTCAGTGCTCCGGAATGTGAGTCTCGGGTCACAAACCGAGAAAAGGTAATAATTTTGGGAAGTGGGCCTAACCGCGTCGGCCAGGGAATAGAGTTTGATTACACCTGCGTGCATGCAGCATTTACTGTCAAACAGATGGGCTTGGAAGCAATAATGATCAATTGCAACCCCGAAACCGTGTCCACAGACTATGATACTTCTGACAGGCTATATTTCTCACCGATAACAGAAGAGTGTGTGCTGGACATCATAAGAAATGAGTCAAAAGGAAACGCATCCGTACGGGTGATAGTCCAATTGGGGGGGCAAACTCCTCTGAAACTTGCCAGGGTGTTGCACGAGCGATCGATAAACGTGGTAGGCACCGATTTTAGGTCAATAGATATCGCCGAAGACCGGATGAAGTTTCAACAACTCCTACAAGAGCTAGGGCTCAAACAGCCACATAGTACAACTTGCAACTCCGCCACTGAGGCTTTGGCAAAAGTGGAACAAGTGGGATACCCTGTGCTGCTGCGTCCCTCTTACGTTCTAGGAGGACAATACATGGCCGTCGTTCGAGACCAAGCGGCTTTCCTTACTTATCTGGATACCCACAAGAAAGCTTTCAACTCCGGATCATTGCTAATAGATGAGTTCTTGACAGATGCCTATGAAGTCGATGTGGATGCGGTATGTGACGGGGAGAAAGTATATATAGCAGGCATTATGGAACATGTTGAAGAAGCCGGAATACATTCCGGCGACTCAGCGTGCTCTATACCTCCTCACACTTTCAATCAAAAAACTAAAAAACTAATCACGCAGTATACAAAAAAGCTGGCCTTAGCCTTAAACGTTAAGGGTCTTCTGAATGTCCAGTATGCCATTTATGACGGGGCGATATACGTGCTGGAGGTAAATCCCAGAGCAAGCAGGACTGTCCCCTTCGTAGCAAAAACCACCGGCGTACCCGTAGCAAAAATCGCGACCGCCGTCATGCTAGGGAAAAAATTATGCATCGACAAGGACACCTGCGAAATCGCTTATACTGCTGTTAAGGAAGCGGTGTTTTCTTTCTCAAGATTTGAAAGTGCAGACCCGCTACTGGGCCCAGAAATGAAATCCACAGGAGAAGTAATGGGCATAGACGAAAATTTCGCAATGGCTTTTATAAAGTCCCAGCTTGCAGCGGGATACGCGCTTCCTAGATCGGGAAATGTTTTCATATCAGTGAAAAATAGCGACAAACCCGGAGCAGCTATCCTGGCGCAAGAGCTAATAACACTAGGATTCAACCTTTTCTCCACAACCGGAACAAACAGATATCTAAGTGAGCGAGGAATTCCATCAACTCATGTAAACAAAGTACGCGAGGGTGGAACTCATATAGTTGATATGCTAAATGCCGACCAAATTGTTATGGTAATAAACACATCAGAAGGAGCCAAGACTGTCTCCGACAGCGCAGACATACGAAGAACAGCTATGATGAGAAAGATCCCACACAACACAACGCTTGCGGCAGCTAAAGCAACTGTTGTTGCACTACAGGGGCTACACAGCGGCCAAATACCACAGGTAAAGTCGATACAGGAGCACTACGAAGACAACTCAAAGAATCAGAGCAAGTGCGAAGCTAAATAATGGAAGGAACAGAGCGAAGCTACTACTAAGCTTCGCCGCCTTTAGAAGACTGAGCAGCCGATGACGGCACGGACGAACCCCCGCCGGGAGCACCGTAAACCGCCCTTTCAAGTTTGAGAATTCTACGCTTAACTGCCCTCAGCTCTTCACGAAACTCTTCCCTGAGTTCATCAGCCCAGCCGCCGTCATGTGCTTGCTGCGCATCCTTATCGTCAGCAGCAAGTTGCCCTGCAACTTCACCACTGCCCTGCAAGCCAGAAGCAAGAACCTTCTCCTGCATCTTCATAATAGAAGCAACGACATCGTCGAATTTGCCATCACCGAAAACTTCTTTAACGCTTCCAATGCACTGCCTAATGATCTCCTTATATTCGTCGTTTTCCGACATAAACACCACCGAAGAATGCCTCCCAAGGCCTCTAGGGTATCACGCTGCTACGCGCGTGTCAATGACAAACTACAATGTCATCCTCCGCACAATATCTTAATTTTTTGCATCAAAACTTCATCAGCCCCCAGACTATACCGCATCTTTAAGGGAGGCGTTGTGATTGGGTGCTATGTTTCTGAAGGAAGCGTTAGCCGCGGTGCCGTGATAAGATCCCGTCGTTCTGTTTCCGAGTGGTTGTGCTGGTAAGTCCTTTGAGTTGGTCATCGACGAGGTCTCCCGTTGTCGCCAATCAGTTATGTGAGATTGCAGTCTGTCAGCTCTGCGCTGGGCCTGGTGGCCAGCAGTTTGGCTTTTTGCGTGCATATGCTTGGTAGCGTAAAGAGTGGACAGGTTAGAGTTTTTTGTTGCAGAAAACCTGCCCTTACTTTTGTAGCATTGCGGAGGAAGACCATTGCAAAACGGGCAACCAATTCCTCCCCCCTAATACCACTGCCACAAACAATGACTGCTCAAAGTGCGGGACAACCCATGCAGCTACTCGCTGGGAGCAATCATCTTTGCAGGATCTACTATGGAGTCAAAATCTTTTGCGTCTACGAGATTTAAAGACGCTGCTGCCTCCTTCAAGGTCACACGATTGTCAAACGCATATTTCGCCACCTTTGCCGCATTGTCATAGCCGATGTGCCGGTTCAGCGCAGTTACCAGCATAAGCGACTCCCCCAGTAAACTAGCTATGCGTTCAAGGTCTGGTTTTATACCGGACACACACTTCTCCGTGAAGCTAAGCGCCGCATCAGATAATAACTTTACCGACTGCAAAATATTGTACGCTATGACAGGCTTGAAGACGTTGAGTTCAAAGTGGCCATTGGAACCACCAATAGTTACCACAACATGATTACCCATAACCTGTGCACAAACCATGGTCATCGCTTCGCACTGAGTGGGATTCACCTTTCCAGGCATTATGGAAGATCCGGGCTCATTAGATGGCAATACAATTTCCCCAATCCCACACCTTGGCCCCGAGGCCAGAAGACGTATGTCGTTAGCAATTTTCATGCAACTCACGGCAAGAGTGTTAAGTGACCCACTTAGCTCCACCAATGCATCATGTGTCGCCAAAGCTTCAAATTTATTTTCTGCGGTTACAAACTGCAGCCCGGTTATACGAGAAACCTCTGTCGCAAAATCCTCGGCAAAACCCTTTTTAGTATTGAGCCCAGTGCCAACTGCAGTACCACCTTGCGCAAGCTGGTACACCCCCTGCAGGGCTGACTTGATACGCTCCCTACCCTGCCTAAT
Organism: Anaplasma platys; assembly: GCF_012790675.1. NCBI lineage: Bacteria > Pseudomonadati > Pseudomonadota > Alphaproteobacteria > Rickettsiales > Anaplasmataceae > Anaplasma > Anaplasma platys. The sequence goes on along the minus strand of NZ_CP046391.1, from coordinate 271,316 downwards.
CTGGTACTCATACCCTGAAAACTCCTGACTCAGAAGCAGCGGCGTGGCATCTTGTAAGTGCGTCCTACCCACCTTCACTATTCCCGCAAACTCTTTCACCTTTGCCTGAAAAGCCTTCTGAAGGATCTCTAAACTTGGCAAGAGACTTTTCTCTACTGCTACGGCTACAGCTATGTGCATAGCAGTCGGAAATACGTCATTAGATGACTGAGAACAATTAACATGGTCATTAGGATGAACAGGGGCCTTACTGCCCACCTTCCCCCCAAGCATTTCGATAGCCCTGTTTGCAATAACCTCATTGGCATTCATGTTTGTTTGGGTTCCAGATCCGGTCTGCCAAACTACCAACGGAAATTCCCCATCATGTTTACCATCGACAACTTCTTGCGCCGCTTTACATACCGCATCCCCTACTTGTTCAGTTACGTTACCGAGTGCCATATTAACCCGCGCTGCCGCAAGCTTCACTATACCCAAGGCCCGCACCAACTGTAGTGGTATTTTTTCATCCCCGATTTTAAAATTGCCTAGAGAACGCTGTGTTTGCGCTCCCCAATAGCGGGCAGCAGGAATCTCTACATTCCCCATGCTATCGGATTCAACCCTAGTATCCATAACAGAACCTCAGAACAATCTGAGCCCAATTCTACAGCTGCTTAAGCGCCCAGTCTACCCAGCGCAAGCAACAAAATTACACATAATTTGCCATGCCGCACTAGTAGCGCTATCATCCAGCTTGTCCCTCAAGAAGCGAGATATTTTTAGTGGTTCGTGTCCTGATAACAGCCGGCTCCACCAGGGAGCATATTGACCCGGTACGGTACATTAGCAGCAGCTCCTCCGGGAAGCAAGGCTATGCTTTGGCCGAATGCATGGGAAAAATTGGCTGGGATGTAAATCTAGTGTCTTGCTCTCTAGGAATATCTCCCAACTCACAGCTATACCAGGTGTTCAACGTGGTTTCCGCCGCACAAATGTTAGACAAGAGCTTGTCGCTACTTCCCGTAGATATCGCAATCCTCACAGCTGCTGTAACTGATTGGGTTCCTCATTACCATGATAGTAAGCTCAAAAAACATTCGAAAAACTCCATTGAATTGTTGCACAGTCCAGACATAGCCAAGTGCTTAGGTACTGCTCCTAACAGACCTAAACTTGTTATAGGCTTCTGCCTCGAATCCTATAATCTACTAGATGCAGCACGACATAAGCTGGAATATAAGGAATGCGACTGGATAATAGCTAACCCACACTACGTAAAAGAAAATGAACCAGTGATGGGTAGCGACTACAACAAAATATCGATAGTGCGCAAGGATTCCGTGAGAAACTATGAGCTCATGACCAAGGTAGAGGCCGCTAGAGTGATAGTAGAAGAAATAATTGACTACTTAAAGGTGGAAGATTTACTCTAGAGGGGGCGTGGTCTTGCGGTGTTGCAGTGAAATCTGAAGATCAGAGTTGGCATCTCCTGGAAGGTGGACAGCGCACCGGTTACGTCGTGGCGTATATCAACGCCCGGGTGATAGATCCTGAATCTGGAACGGACTGTCATGGCTACTTGCTTACCAATGGTCAGCACATTCTGGGCTTGGGACCAGACGTAATGCCAAATTCCTCCCCTAAGGTTGATGAAGTTGTGGATTGCCAGGGAAATATCCTGATGCCGGGCATGGTAGATATCCATGTGCATCTACGCGAACCCGGGGGCGAACACAAAGAAACCATAGACACAGGAAGTCGTTCAGCAGCCGCAGGTGGTATAACCACTGTAGTTTGCCAGCCCAACACTTCGCCGAGAATAGAAAACTCCACTGTAGCAAATTATTTGAAAAAACGCGCCTTGGAAAGTTCATGCGTTAACATTGAGTTCTACGGCGCGGTAACCAGCTCTAATGACACACTTTGTGACCTGCAATCGCTGCACGATGCAGGTGCATTGGGATTTACTGATGATGGCTCCCCCGTTATGAACGCTTTACACATGAAGCAGGCATTCGAGTGTGCGCGATCCTTGAATTTAGTAGTCGCCCAGCATGCTGAAGACTGCAACCTCTCGAATAAAGGCTGCATAAATGAGGGACATGTTTCCCGGCAACTGGGCCTACGTGGCATCCCAGACATATCCGAAAGTATCATTGTGAGCCGAGACATCCAGTTGCTGCGGGAGGTTCCGGAAGCCCATTACCACGTGTTACATATATCAACGAAAAAAGCGTTGGATGAAGTTCGAGCAGCAAAAAAAGAAGGACTTAAAGTAACTTGCGAGGTTGCGCCACATCATTTCACCTTGAACGAAACTGCCGTACTGGAACATGGGCCTATCGCTAAAATGAACCCTCCACTGCGCACTGAGGAGGACCGCATTAGCATGATATCCGGCCTGAAGGATGGAACCATAGATTGCATAGCTACTGATCATGCACCGCATGCACCCGGGGAAAAGGCCCCTCCTATATCATGCTGCGCATTTGGTATAGTCGGCCTGGAGACCATGTTGCCCTTATCACTGGAGCTGCATTTCAATGAGGGCATGTCGCTACTTGACGTACTTGCTAAGCTAACGAGCAATCCGGCTAAAATTGTCGGCCTCAAAAGAGGTCAACTGCGTGAAGGATGGCCTGCTGATCTGGCAATATTTTCGCTTGAACACCAGTGGGAAATTGACATAGCAAAATTTGCTAGCAAATCCAAAAATTCCCCATTCAATGGGAGGAAAGTGCGAGGCAAGGTACTGAGAACCGTAGTGGCAGGGAAAACAGTGTACTCAGCTGGTAGTGTTGTATAAATCGCGTTCTCCTTAATTATCAGCACTGTAGCACACTCTCCTTTTTTTTCGGAGGCTAACGCATGAATTATCGAAAACAAACCACAGTCAGTCCCGTTTATACCTCGTAAGGATAGTAGAAAACTGTCATCTGCCGCAATATCGGAAGACAGAAAACTTGATCGTCTGTAGCTTTGCAACGTATAAGCGGTAACAACAACTGGATCTTCATTCCACCGTTATCCATATTACCAGTGCGGGACGGCGTACCCGAATTACCAGTAACTACCACTATGACAAACATACCAGAGGCCTGCACGCTACAGCACCTATGATGGAATCTCTGTTGCCAGGCTTCGTCTGGTGACCCTGCGTAATCCAGACAGCTGCTTACATAATGCTCCTTTAAACACCGCACGGATCAATGCTCTGCGAACAGCTAGCAACTGCTTGTGCGTTCCGAATATTGTAAACGCACCTTAGTTAGCTGTTACATAGCTGGCAGCAATACCTGCAACACCTTAACCACATGTGCAATGAGCACTGCTACACATATGCCACCTATATAAGGCGTGCACTCCCCAATAATTCGCTCCCAAAATTTAACCATATAATTCCTGCGACACTCTACAAAATGTAACATGCAGATGAAGTCCAAAACACAGGCACTGTAGATGAAGTACCGCTATATATTCGTGAAGTGGTAAAGAAGGCTTTGCTACATGGTGCTTCGTACATAGTGATATCACATAACCACCCCAGTGGTGATCCCAAACCCTCAGCGGCGGATATTCGCACTACGGAAACGTTGAAAGCGGCCTGTGAAAACATGGGGATTATTTTGGTAGATCATGTGATAGTGACTCCGCAGCGACACTACAGTTTTAAGACCAACGGCTTACTGTGAACTATGACTATAGCTGCACAATACTTGCGGAATTTTGGGTAATATTTAACACTATGAGTTATTCGGGATTGCTTACGGCCATTGCGTACTATGTGTGTTGAATGGAAGACCTCTTGTGGACTTGTAGAGTACAGTGAGGCCTGTACCACTATGATCGAGCGTGTTGACGGGATAATTCGCGGTGACCAAGAGGAACTGGTATGGCTTCTAGAGCACCAGCCCGTGTATACTGCGGGCACCAGTGCCAAGCCAGAAGAATTGCTTGATGGCAGGCTATACATAATTTATAGCCACATATTGCGGATACAACAACCAGTCTTACCTAGACACCAGTCATTGTACTTGCGACGTTATGGCTGCCATGAAGAACACAGACACTGCGCATGAGGTGTATGATATAAAAGCACAGCCGCTGCTTTATGATCATAAATTGTTCCGCTATGCACCACGCAAGAAGCCGAAAGTTCTGATATAAAAGCTGTCCGTTAGCGCAGCGTGCTACCTAGGCAGCCTATGTCGCTCTACATCCCGACAAAACGCAAGCATGTGCCAGTGCTGTAAAAAGCTTTAGCCGCAAGTATGTGAAATACTTCAGCAAAAAACCTGGCACAGTATACAGCTAGCTACTCTCGTCAAACCCAGAAAACTTTTCTCTTGTCTCTCGAAGTGCGCAGTCAAGTGCTTCTTACGTTGTCGCGCTTAAAAGAGGTCCTGACGACATCTATGAAATGCATACGTCTGATTGTTAAAGGCATCAATGTTACCTAAAAGCAACTATCTAAAGTACTGACTAAGACACCACTTATTGTGTGCGCTATACCTGGCTTGATATCCAGTTTATCCGGTCAGTTGACTCTGTTGAGAGTAAGCGTCGCTAAAAAACTTTAGCAAACTCACGTCTAAGAACCTCATCTAACACTTCCATTGATACGTCTTTGCCTAACTTACGCAGTGACGTCACCCCTAAACCTGCCAAACCACACGGTATTATCCCAGCGTAGTGTGAAAGATCTGTACTTACATTTATTGATACTCCGTGGTATGTGACCCACTTACGTAGCCTTATGCCCATAGCTGCAATCTTTTCCGAATGGGCGCCGTTTTTAACCCACACCCCAATGTTTGTTTTATCAAAGTAGCTGTCAACACCTAATGCCACCAAAGTATTTACAATCCAGTTCCCCAAATTTCTGACATACTCGCGAATATTACACTGATCTCTTCTCTTCAGGTCCAGCATGACGTACACCACTCTCTGTCCAGGACCGTGATAAGAATACTTTCCACCACGCGTCGTGTTTAGCACTGGAAATAGGTTGTCATCAAGCAATTCTTCTGGCTTGGCACTGGTGCCCGCAGTATACACGGGCTGGTGCTCTAGAAGCCATACCAGTTCCTCTTGGTCACCGCGAATTATCCCGTCAACACGCTCGATCATAGTGGTACAGGCCTCACTGTACTCTACAAGTCCACAAGAGGTCTTCCATTCAACACACATAGTACGCAATGGCCGTAAGCAATCCCGAATAACTCATAGTGTTAAATATTACCCAAAATTCCGCAAGTATTGTGCAGCTATAGTCATAGTTCACAGTAAGCCGTTGGTCTTAAAACTGTAGTGTCGCTGCGGAGTCACTATCACATGATCTACCAAAATAATCCCCATGTTTTCACAGGCCGCTTTCAACGTTTCCGTAGTGCGAATATCCGCCGCTGAGGGTTTGGGATCACCACTGGGGTGGTTATGTGATATCACTATGTACGAAGCACCATGTAGCAAAGCCTTCTTTACCACTTCACGAATATATAGCGGTACTTCATCTACAGTGCCTGTGTTTTGGACTTCGTCTGCTAGAATGCAATACCGTTTGCCTAGATAAAGCACAAAAAACTGCTCTATACTCGCGTTACCTATTCGGACACGAAAGTAGTCGATCAAGCTTGCCCACTTATCAATGACGGCTCCATTAGCGACCTCGCGCCGAAGTGTTCTAATTATTGCCTGTCTTACACAGATGATCGCCGCTACTGCTGCTTCCCCTACATCCTTTACCTGTCGCAGTTCACCTATATCGGCATAAAGCACCTGTGGTAAACTTCCAAACTTGGAGACAAGTCTCTTAGCCACAGGCTTCAAGTCTATTCTGCTGCGTGCCGAGCATAAAATGAGCTCCAGAATTTCATAGTCCATCACCCCATCACCATCATTGCATATAAGCCTCTGGCGGAGCCTTTCTCGGTGGCCTGATCGCTGTTTTTCCAGTTCCCCAGCGTCCCCTTTGGGCATGAACACGCTACCTAGCTGACTTTTCTAAAGTAATTTAAGCACAGAAAAATTGAATAATTAACCATTTTCGGCAGTCATCAAAACACATAAACAAAGAACGCTTGTAAGGCTGAATACCTGCATGGTTTCGTGTGCAAAATGAAAAAAATGACCTGTGGCACTTGAAATTCAACTTCGTGACTCCTATATACCGCTAGAGTTATTGTGACGTCATGGTAAGTCACTGGTGTTAAGGAGGGTCGTTTATGAATTTGGCTATGTTGCATGATAACGTGTTGGTAGAGGCTTTGGAGGAAAACAATTCAAGTTCTCCCATCCAGCTTCCCGACTCTGCAAAGAAGAAACCTACTAGAGGTAAGGTTGTGTCTGTTGGCCCGGGCGCGAAAAACGATGAAGGAAAGGTTACGCCTATGTCTGTAAAAGTTGGTGACTGTGTATACTACCGTCAGTGGGCTGGCAACGAAGTAGAGTTTGACGGCAAGAAGTTTATAGTGATGAAGGAGAGTGACATAATAGCTAAGGAAGCGTAGTCCGATTCTCCAGTTTTTGGTTCTGTTAGTTTAAAGTTTGAGAGGTTAGAAATGGCAAATACGGTTGTCACGGGTGAGGTGTTAGATAAGTCGATCAGGGAAGTGGTACGAACCCTGGAAGACGCTGTTGGGTGTACTGCCGGACCGAAAGGGCTTACTGTTGCTATTAGCAAGCCTTATGGGTCACCAGAGATTACTAAGGATGGCTACAAGGTAATGAAGAGTATTAAGCCTGAGGAACCGCTCGCTGCGGCTATTGCTAGCATAATTACTCAAAGTGCGTCACAGTGTAATGACAAAGTGGGTGACGGAACTACTACATGTTCGATATTGACTGCAAAGGTTATTGAAGAAGTAGCTAGGGCTAAGGCTGCGGGAGCTGACATTGTTAGCATCAAGAACGGTATACTGAAGGCGAAAGAAGCAGTCTTAACCGCGCTTATGTCAATGAGGCGTGAAGTTGAAGAAGAGGAAATTGCTCAGGTTGCTACCATCTCTGCTAACGGCGATAAGAACATAGGAAGCAAAATTGCTCAGTGTGTGAAGGAAGTTGGTCGTGATGGGGTTATAACTGTCGAAGAAAGCAAGGGATTCAAAGACCTAGAAGTCGAGAAAACTGATGGTATGCAGTTTGATCGCGGTTATCTCTCTCCTTACTTCGTAACCAATGCAGAAAAGATGCTGGTGGAGTTCGAGAATCCGTACATATTCCTAACAGAGAAGAAAATAAACGTAGTACAGCACATTCTGCCGATCCTTGAAAACGTTGCTAGATCCGGCAGGCCTCTGCTCATCATCGCTGAGGATGTAGAAGGAGAAGCTTTAAGCACTCTGGTTCTGAACAAGCTGCGTGGTGGTCTCCAAGTTGCAGCTGTTAAGGCTCCTGGCTTTGGTGATAGAAGGAAGGATATGCTTGGTGATATCGCAGTAATTGCTGGTGCTAAGTACGTCGTGAATGACGAGCTAGCAGTTAAGATGGAGGACATCTCGCTAAGTGATCTAGGAACTGCTAAAAACGTTCGTATCACAAAGGATACAACGACAATAATAGGAAGTGTTGACAGCAATTCTGAAGTTATTGCCAGCAGAACTAACCAAATCAAAGCACAGATGGAGTCCTCCACTTCAGACTATGATAAGGAAAAGCTTAAGGAACGTTTAGCGAAGCTATGTGGCGGCGTTGCGGTTCTTAAGGTCGGTGGTTCTAGTGAAGTTGAAGTTAAAGAACGCAAAGACAGAGTAGAGGACGCATTGCATGCGACTCGCGCTGCTGTCGAGGAAGGTGTTGTACCAGGTGGTGGCGCTGCCCTGCTCTACACATTGTCATCTCTTGATAGCCTAAAGGGTAAGAACGACGACGAGCAGCTTGGTATAAACATCATTCGTCGTGCGGCGTGTGCTCCTATCAAGAGGATAATAAAGAATTCAGGTTCTGAAGAAGCTCCTTGTGTGATTCAGCATCTGTTAAAGCAAAATGATAAGGAGCTTATCTACAACGTTGACACCATGAACTATGCCAATGCGTTCACTTCCGGAGTTATGGACCCTCTTAAGGTAGTGCGTATTGCGTTCGACCTTGCTGTTTCTCTCGCTGCAGTGTTCATGACCTTGAATGCCGTAGTGGTTGACGTTCCTAGTAAGAACGACTCTGTTGGAAACGGTGGTGCTGGCATGGGTGGCATGGGTGGTATGGGTGGCTTCTAAGCAGGCGCTCTGCACCTATGGTGCGTTGTTTTAGCACAAACAGTTTTTGACTGTGCCGGGTGGGTGCTCGTTATTTATGTGTTGCGAAAACCTACCCGGCCAGCAAACTGGGCACCGTTGGGTGCTTATCTGATGCTTTGAGACGTGTAATCGAGCAAATTCCCCACCATAAAACTGCGGCAGAAGAGAGTAAGAAGAAAAAAGAAGACGAGGGGGCGGCCATTTGGAAAGCACGCTGCCAACTGCTTCGTGAAGGCATAAGGTGCCTGCCCATACGTCAGTAACCCTGATATCAAAGCAACCTACTGAAAAAGAGAACTCTCGAGGGCGCTGACTATTCTGAGACAGTCAGCTCATACACTTGACCGGTGGTATTGCACTCATCACTAGCAAGCTCAACAAACTTGTCAGTCAACTGCCTTGGCTGCGGAAGTTTAGTCTGGTCTTGCGCAGGGAATATAGCTGAATAAATACTACTTGCTACAGGACCTGGACACACCATATTAACGCAGAGCTTGCTATGCTTAGTTTCTGCGGCATAAACCTGGACCAATGCTTCCAATGCAACCTTACTTGTAGCGTATGGAGCAAAATATGAATAACTCAACAAGGCCCTTGGCGCTTCGGATGTGACAAAAATCGCCCTACCCGCTTCTGAGTTCTTCAGGAGCGCATCAAACTGGCGAATAAGATGCCAGTTCGCATATAGATTCACCCCCATGATTTCTTGCCACATTGAAACTTCGCATTCTTGCACCGATGCAATACTACCCGCCACAGCAGCTGCAGACACCAAAATATCAAGCCTGCTATATTTATTTTCTATGGACAGGGCCAGACTCTTGATACTTTCCTGGTCACTCAAGTCTATAGCCGCCAGCATTACTTCACCTCCGGACGACTGTATCTCTTCGCAGAGAGACTTCATATTTCCTACATTGCGTGCCGCAAGGACAACACCGGCCCCCTCCCTGGCAAATCTTTCAGCGACCGCAGATCCTATACTGCCTGAGGCTCCAGTAATTAACGCAACCTTACCATGCAAAAGGCCTTCCATCACACTGGCTCGTGCCACCATAAATACAGGTCCGCATGGTACTTCCTCTGCAAAAAGTTGACAAGCAAAATAAGTTCAGCTCACTCAGCTTGACACCACTTGGGAAGTATGTTTTTAGAGGTTTCTACTTGCAGTTCTGCTTTTTACATGGTGTAACCTTTAAATTTTATAAAGTTAATACCTATCTATAGGGATGAGTATGAATATGGGGACGTGTTGCCATGGATTTGAACAAATTTACTGAATCGGCAAAGGGATACATAATGCGCGCTCAGGTATTTGCAATATCCTCAGGGCACCAGTTGCTTTTGCCAGAACACTTGCTTCATGTGATGCTGGAAGAAAAGGGCGGCATTGTTGATGACATATTGTCGTCACTAAGCGTCAATACCAGCACAATGAATACCGAACTTGAACAACACCTAGGTAAGCTACCTGTGGTAAGCGGGTCTGGTAGTGGGCACCTAAGCCTATCAAGAGAAATGGCACGAGTGTTGGAGGAAGCTACCTGCATCGCTAAGAGAAACCAAGACGCTTATGTGACTACTGAGAGGCTACTGCAAGCACTGACGATAGTAGAGAGTAATGTATCGAGAATACTGCAGAACTGTGGTGTTACCCCACAAAAGTTGGGAACACACATAGAAAAAATGCGTGGCGGGTCTAAGGCTGACAGCGCAACCGCAGAAAACAAGTTTGACGCTCTCAAGAAATACACCCACGATCTTACTGCACTGGCTGCCGCAGGCAAAATGGATCCAGTTATCGGACGGAGTGACGAAACCCGGCGACTGATTCAGGTTCTGTCCCGAAGAACAAAAAACAACCCCGCATTGATCGGGGAACCCGGCGTTGGCAAGAGTGCCATAGTTGAGGGGCTTGTGCAGGAAATCGTATCTGGAAATATCCCCCAATGGCTACAGGATGCGCGGGTGCTTTCCTTAGACCTTGCGGCCTTGGTTGCTGGCACAAAATATAGGGGGGAATTCGAAGAACGATTGAAGGCGGTGCTATCACAGATCACAGCATCTGATGGCAAAATTATACTCTTTATAGATGAGCTACACATGCTTGTGGGCGCGGGTTCCACTGGTGACTCTATGGATGCATCCAACATCTTGAAACCCATGCTAGCTAGGGGAGAGCTTAGGTGTGTTGGGGCCACTACTCTTGATGAATATCGCGAAAACATTGAGAAGGATCCTGCACTTGCAAGAAGATTCCAGCCAGTGTTTGTAGCAGAGCCTAGCATCAGCGAAACTACATCTATACTCCGTGGCATCAAGGAAAAATACGAGCTGCATCATGGTATAAGAATCTCCGATGGGGCAATCGTAGCCGCTGCTAACTTATCAAGTAGATACATCCCTGATAGGTTTTTGCCAGATAAAGCAATAGACCTTATTGATGAAGCAGCAAGTCGCGCCAGGATAGAAATAGACAGTAAACCCGAAGTCATCGACGGTATAGAGCGACAAATAATGCAGCTGAAAATAGAAGCTGAAGCTCTAAAAAACGAAAAAACAGATACTGCTGCACAACGGTTGGAAGTCATTGAAAAGGAACTCAAGAGCCTCAGCGCCAAGGCTTGCGATTTAAATAGCAAGTGGCAGGCTGAAAAGGGCAAAATAGCAAAAATGCAAGAGCTAACAGAAGCTCTGGATAGCGCCAGGATAGAGCTTGAGCAGGCTCAAAGAATGGGCAATCTTTCTCGTGCTGGAGAATTGATGTACGGAATTATTCCATCCTTGGAGAGCGAGCTCAAGAAACACGAAGAGGTCGCTGGAACGCTTTTGAGAAAGGAAATTAGCGCCAATGACGTTGCAGCCATTGTTTCCCGATGGACGGGAATTCCTGTGGATAGCGTCTTGAACAGCGAGAAGGAAAAGCTGTTACATATGGAAGAGGCGCTAAAGAAAGTTGTCATTGGCCAAGACAGCGCAGTTGCCGCGGTTAGCAATGCAGTGCGTAGATCCAGAGCCGGAGTCCAGGATTCTCAGCGGCCTATGGGATCATTTCTGTTTCTTGGTCCCACTGGAGTGGGGAAAACCGAACTGACCAAAGCTTTAAGTGAGTTTTTATTTGACTCGCGCTCTGCTCTATTGCGCTTTGACATGTCAGAGTTTATGGAAAAGCATTCTGTGGCAAAGCTTATAGGAGCGCCTCCAGGATACGTAGGGTACGAGCAAGGGGGCCTATTAACTGAGGCGGTACGCAGGCGTCCCTACAAGGTAATTTTGTTTGATGAGATTGAAAAAGCCCATGCCGACGTCTTCAATTTGCTTCTACAAGTTTTAGATGAGGGGCATCTCACTGACAGTAGAGGAAATTTAGTTAACTTCAAGAATACAATCTTGATCCTGACTTCTAATATTGGGCAAGAAATTCTGGTGAATAGTTCAGAGGATTGTAATTCTCCAAAGATAAGACAGACTGTGCTTGAGATTCTCAGCAGATCGTTTAGGCCAGAATTTTTAAACAGGCTAGATGAGATTATGATCTTCAACAGGCTCACTAAAGAGCACATAGAACAAATTGTAGACGTGCAACTCAATCACTTACAGGAAACCATCAGCGATAAAGGAATTTCGATCACTTTGCGCCCTGAAGCAAAGAAATGGCTTGCAGAAAACGGATATGACGAAGTGTACGGGGCACGGCCTCTGAAAAGACTAATACAGCAGAATATTCAAAACCAGTTAGCTCATCTTTTGCTTGAAGATAAAATAGAGGAAGGCAGCGTGCTCGAAGTACACACAGAAAACGATGTGCTAGTGATCAAGCATGTAGGTAAATAGCTGGTTAGAGGAAACATCCAGGTTGCTGCGACAGTCGCGGGGTGGGTTTATGCTCACCCTGTAGCAGCTGCAAGAATATTCTGAAAGAAGACAAATAACCACATCAAAAGTGGTGCTCACATCCAGAAAAAAGCACACCTCTTTTCTCTAAAACGCCCGCGGTATTCCAATATACCATGGCATCACAGAGCTACTATTGCCCTTACACCGCCATCACGCACAACGATCATATCCTAACCGAGAAATAACTTCACGGAAAGGCCATGACCTTTTCTTTATATAATAGAATAGAAGCCTGCAACAAGTTACATCAGCATATAAGTGGCGCTTTGTCGTCATCGCGATCCCAAACCTCCTCACCGGCTGAATAGCTGTCAACTTCGTTTTCACGCACAACAACCCTGGCTGGTTGCTCCATCTCATTGATAACGGGAGACACTTCTCCATCTTGCACATAATCCGGAGCTCTCCTTCTATTGGCTCTGATTGACAATAAGCCAGCAGCAATCAGATTTAATACTCCAAAATTTGATACGGTGTTGCTCAATTGCTCGTTGAGCCAAACAACATCTTCCCATCTCTCGTCCTTGGACATTGCAGTACGCACCCCGTATAAATCCCGCGCTATAGCACCGAAAACAACAACAGATGTAATAATGGACCCGAGGAAAATACAGGTCTGGAACGCTGTTAAGGGGAGAAGAATACTCATCGCAGGAATTTGTGCAACAGCGTACAGCCCCAAGGAAAAAATCAGCAGATTGCCCAAGAAAATCTCGGTATAGAGACACGCTCTATTTGCTACAGCGGCTAACATCTTACGGTTACTATTACGGAACACATTAGAGAGCTGCCAAAACAGTGCAGGGACAATGAATAAAGCATCCGTTATGCGTCGTACTAGTTCATGTACAAATCTCTTCTTCCCGTATTTAAACCCCCTACCTGAAAGCTCCGCCCTGTCGCGAAACAGTGAGCATACGCAATTCACGCAGACAGTAAGAATGCCAAACTTGAGCACAGAACGTGCCACATCATCCGAGATCTCTTCCGGATGCCCGTATTCTTTTGCCCCTATCTCCCAGTAGCAATACACAACTGCTACGGCTAGTATCAAGGACGAAACAATTATACCATTCAGCAGCGCAATGCTCGCGCTATCTGCATGGAGCTTCACGAAAACTATGTGCTTATAAAATTTCTCTAAGACATAGGTGACAGCACTCACTACAAGCACATTGGTCAATAACATGTGCGCAGAGACTGCTAACACCCTTGTCACAGCCATGGCGGTTCTTTTTTTCTTTCTCTGGAAAAAATCACAAAGAAGCGCAAGACACGACGGCAATACTAGAAGATACGAAGTGCTATATATATAAACATCGAAAAATATGTCAGCCCCGTAGCGCTTCCGTTTTCTGCCGTTCTCTCGTATAAGTAGAGGACCACTACGCCCGGTATAACAAACCAGAGCTGGAATGCCGCGGGAGACATCGCTCAGATAACTGCGAGAAAGAAGCGCCTCCACCACGCTGTAGTTCCGAGTCTTGACCATGTCGTATACTATCGAGTACCTAATGGCCAATACAAAACATAACACAGGAAACGCACACATGACTCCAAGAGCCAGGATAGCCAAGTCCCGGTTTGTTATAAAAAAGCCACTGAGAAAGTTGCCATATGTCTTATTCAAAAAGTGCAAGACTTTGATGAATACCAAGCTGAAGGTCAACATACAATGCGACAGCATGAATACCTCCATGCTGATTGCCGCACCTGTCCTTCGCCCTCTCTTGTATAGCTCCTTGGACACAAGGTAGGGTACCAATGGTACCGCACACAATATAGAAGTACAGAGAATGTAGCAGATAAAAATTCGGTTTTTTAAGTCATACTCCTTCTCATCGCCTACAGCGCGAACAACAGGCCCCCTCCTTGCCTCATGCTCAACAGAGGCTGCAACTTCTTCGCTTCCGTTCAAGTTTTCACGAGCTGCCAGCATAACGAAACTAGGAAAGTCCTGCAACATTCACAAGCTGAAAACTCGCCAGCCTGCTGTATCTCATGATACCAATAACAACTAACAATCTCCTAACATCAGAGCGCGTCTATACAACCGGAACTTGCAGCAGTCTCCTCATTAACCCCCAATTTTTGGCTCACATAAGAGCCCGAACCCCACAGACAAGCACAAACCAGAGCTCCTCCACCCTGACCGCAGTCTAGCGAAGCATGGCTTGTAACACTATAGAGCCTTATTTTTCCCATGTAAACCAAAGAGCCCCTAGGCGCACGGTGGTTAGGCGCTAAAAATCCAAATCCCCTCACAAGATCCGGAAGATCACCCACCAAAGCGATCTCTGCACTGCTCCGTGACATCACGTACTTCTCGCTCTTGCCCCGTACATAGGTCATACTCATAGCAACAAATGGCAACCAACGTCGTAGGAACACCGAACAACAGCTGTTTATCATGCCTGGATAGGGATGACATGCTAGAATAGCCCTCAACCTGGTCCCGAAGCATCAAATCCAGAACCGAGTCTTTAAATCCATCACGCCCAACCTCGTGATCATGCACTTGCAGCCTCGTACAGTATTCCATCAAGAGCCGGCTACTGGACCGAAAAAACCTGGAAAAACTGTAATACGCCACAGACATGACACACAGAACACATGCTGGACCTAGAGAAGCCAACGCCGCTGCTTTAAATGCTGCCGATACTGTCATGGCTGGGCTCGCGATTTTCAGTACAGCAGCGGTAAGTAGCGTAAAAAACACCACGTTACTGGCAAATACATGCCAGTAAGCAAAAAACTGAGCCGCGTTGTGTCCCAAAAGGCTGCAAAAAGGTCCTTTAAAGACACAACCGCTCTTGACGCTACTGACGCCACGCACACGCTGAGAACTGCGGTGTACCGCCCCTAGCAGCGCACCAAACGCCAAGTACAACATTATCAGCGGAGCTATAGCTAAAACTGCAAGGGCCATAGAAACCCTTAAATACCACGAAAACGCTGAGTAACCACGGGTTACCACTCCTCTAGAAGGCGCCATCTAACCCCTCCGTGGAGACCTCAGACGACTCTTGAGTACAACTCCCCCAGCAAATCCCTACACCCATCACCATAGCAACAGACCACACACACGCTCGTAGTGTACTACTAACAGCAGGTACTGTCAATTGACTCTTGCCCCTTAAAGTTCAGAAAGTAAAAACCGCATAGGTAATGTACGCAACCTTGATGGCCAATTTCACCACTCATGCATCACGTCATCTTTTCCCGGAAATGTGAGATTAAACTCATATATTTTAACCCCACCTTCCTCTCCAATAAGCCGCGCCGTAAGCAGCTTCCTCATGGATCCCGGAATCCGACTCAAACTCGAGTGCCCTTCACTGCCCTTTCCTTCGAAAAACATTTCCGTCTGAAAGTCAGGAAGCTCTGGGTGCTTCACAAGGAAATGTACTCTTGGAGACCCCCCAAAATGCCCTCCAGGAACTATGGTTATAAAACCGTAATTTCCCAGGTTATCGGTCGTAACTTTACCCGACCCGTTAAACCTCCGGTCAAAGCCTTCATCCTTGCTATATTTACCTTTGGAATCAGCCTGCCACACGAAAACGTTAACATTAGACACCGGTCTGCATAGTGAATCCGTAACCCTTCCAACAAGATACACCACCTCTCCCTCAGCGACAACAGCGCTACCAACGCGTCTAGTAAGGTCATTAGTGAGATTGAAAACAGTAGGCTTATAATTTTCGCTATCAGCTTCTATGCCGGGAGTTTCAATGCAGTTCACTATAACCGGGTCTACAGCCCATGCACGAACCACAAGGAAATTCTGTAGACAAACAATCATCGTTGTTAACCACACACTTCTTAAAAAGAACCTTTTCAATCTCCTACCCTCTGACATGCAGCAACGAACGTCTAGCACAGCCTCCATCTCTGGGCAAAACAAAGCCCGATGCAGGAAAACCCATGTAATTTCCTATATAACTATTTGATAAACTTTTGCCAACAAGAAGCACCACACACGGGAGAAAATGAGTCTCATATCGCTACCCGCCTGTGCCCCTGAAACTTAGACCCATTGTATTGTACAATTCTGGAAAATACACAGAACAGTAAACCCGTCTTCCTGAAATGCGAAAAACATCATTTTCCAGCATTAACTAAAACAGAGAGACCTTGCTGCGCCGCAACCCTAGTGCACTACCAGCTTGATATGACCATCGAATGAAGCTAGAATGGCAGCCATACTTTGCTAATGGTGGTTTTATGGCGAGCATTTCGTTTTTTGGCTTGGCTTCAGGTGTTTCTGCTTTACCAAAGACAGCAGTACTTGTGGTCGGTGTCTTTAAGGGCGGGAACACACTCGAAGATGGAGGCGTGCTGCACTCACAAGAAGCGAAAGCAGTGCTAGCAGCTAAGGAGGCGTCGTTGTTTACCGGCGAGTTTGCTAGTTCGATGCCGGTAATCCTGGCTTCGGAAAGCAGGACCGTGTTGCTGATGGGGCTCGGAGAGAAATCAGACACTATATCTGACCATAATAAGGCGATGGAACTAGGTGGCGCTATTTATGCTCGTTTGGAGGAAATTAAAGCAGCAAAGGCTGTTATCATCCCTCCTCAAGGCATTGAGTCACGACTGGCATATGGTGCCATGCTTGGTAGTTTTAATTTCAACAAATACTTCAAAAGTAAAAAGAGCGAGCATGAGGCAAAAGTAGAAGAAATAACACTGGCAGTCGCTGGTGATTTAGCTGCAGTGAAAAGTGATTTCGAGCTTCTAAAAACTGAAGGCGAGTCTGTGTTCTTCACCAGATCGCTTGTATCCGAACCTGCAAACGTTCTCTACCCCGAAGAGTATGCACACCGCATCCGGGACGAGCTTACCCCACTTGGAGCAAAGGTGGAGATACTCAACGAAGAGCAAATGCGGTCTGCTGGTATGATGGCACTTTTGGGCGTTGGCCAAGGGAGTAGCAAAAAGTCATGCTTAGTGGTGATGAGGTGGGACGGTGACACTAAATCCAAGGATACCCTCGCCTTTGTCGGTAAGGGAGTAACATTTGACACAGGAGGTGTTTCTTTAAAGCCATCCAAAGGCATGTGGGACATGAAATATGACATGGCAGGTTCTGCTGCCGTTGCAGGGCTGATGAGAGCTTTGGCTGCAAGAAACGCACCTGTAAATGCCGTAGGAGTGGTGGGACTGGTGGAAAATGCTCTAGGTGGCAATGCACAGCGGCCGGGAGATATTGTTACATCAATGTCTGGGCAAACAATAGAGGTTTTGAATACTGATGCGGAAGGCAGGTTGTTGCTAGCAGATGCCTTGTGGTACACACAGAAAACGTTTTCACCAAAGTACATGGTAGATCTAGCAACATTGACAGGCGCAATAGTTGTTGCCTTGGGAGAGGGGGAATATGCTGGATTGTTCTCCAACGACGACAAATTGTCCGAGCAGCTTTTAGCTTCCGGCAAGGTCACCAACGAAAAGCTGTGGCGCATGCCCATGGGTAATGCGTATGACAAGATGATTGACTCACCCGTTGCTGACATGAAAAACATAGCGACAGATAACCGCGGTGCTGACAGTATCACTGCCGCTCAGTTTTTGCAGCGCTTTGTGAACAACGTTCCCTGGGCACACATTGATATAGCTGGGATGGCCTGGAACAGCGCAGGGTCTAAGATTTCTCCCAAAGGCGCTACAGGTTTCGGTGTTATGTTGTTAAACAAGTTCGTTCAGTTGCATTGCGAAGGTGCTACTGATACCGCAACGGCATAAGACACGCGCAATAACTAGAAAGGGGTCATTTTGAGAATTGGTGTCCTAATCTCAGGTCGTGGATCTAACTTGGAGGCGTTGGCCCGAGCCTGTGTTGACAGCGAGTATCCCGCTACTATTGCGTGTGTTATATCCAATAAAGTTAATGCACACGGTATTACAATAGCGTCCCAATACAGTGTACCTGCATTTACTGTTAACCGAAAACCTTTGGATACAGAGGGAATTTCTTCAATATTAGAGCAGCACAAGGTCGAGCTGGTCTGCCTCGCTGGATTTATGAGTGTGTTGCCTGCACAATTTGTTACCAAGTGGCATGGTAAAATCATAAACATTCATCCCTCCCTTCTGCCATCGTTCAAGGGTCTAAAAGCACAAGAGCAAGCGTACAATGCTGGAGTAAAAGTGGCAGGATGCACCGTGCATTATGTCAGTCCTGAAGTTGATGGTGGCCCCATCATCCTACAGGCGGCAGTCCCCGTATTGAACGACGACACTGTTGAAACCCTTTCTCACCGCATTCTTTCTGTTGAACACCTATGCTACCCAGAAGCTGTGAGGCTCATTGCTCTTGGAAGGGTAAAGATAGTAGAAAACAGAGTAGTGCGTGTAAAAGGGAACGACGAGCTGTTCCTGTTGAGCCAGAAAAGCTAAGCTGCAACTTCCACGCGGCAGCATCTTGACATGAATTTCAAATAAATTTAGCATGCCGAGTCAATCTTCATGAGGGGGGGGGGGAAAGGATAATGGTAGGAATTTCATTTCTCAGTTTAGCCTCAGGCATCAGCGCCTTTCTAAGGGCAGCAGTGCTCGTGGTTGGTATTTACGAGGGTAGCCACCAACTAGAGCATGGAGGCGTGACAAAAACAAGAAGTGGAAATAATTCTGGCGACGACAGAGGCTCACGGGTTCACTGGAGAATTCGCTAGCTTGATGCCTATCATAATTACTCCGGATGAAAAAACTGTACTGCTGGTGGGGCTAGGTAAGGAGTCTGATTTATCTGATCTTAAAGCAATGGAACTGGGCGGGACAATTTATTCTAACTTAGAGAAAATAAAAGCTGCGAAGGCCATGGTTATCGCGCCACAAAACATCGAGGCAAGGCTGGCCTACGGCGCAATGTTGAAAAGTTACAAGTTCAACAAGTATTTCAGCAGAAAAAAGGATGCCCATGCTGCTAAAGTAGAGGAGATTGCTCTTGCTGTTTCAGGTGACGTAACTTCTGTGGAAGGGGACTTTGATTCCCTAAAAGCAGAAGGAGAGTCTGTGTTTTTCGCTCGTTCTCTGGTATCTGAACCTGCAAACGTTCTCCATCCCGAAGAGTATGCCAGGCGAATTCGCGCTGAGCTTGAGCCGCTTGGAGTGAAGGTGGAGGTATTGAACGAAGAGAGAATGAAGGCCGAGGGAATGGGGGCCCTCCTAGGAGTGGGCGCTGGTAGTGATAAGAAGTCTCGCCTAGTAGTAATGGAGTGGAATGGTAATTCCAGATCTAAAGATACGCTTGCCTTTGTCGGAAAGGGAATCACCTTCGACACCGGAGGGCTGTCACTCAAACCACAACAGTACATGATAGGTATGAAGGGTGATATGGCTGGTTCCGCGGCAGTAGCAGGGTTGTTAAGAACTTTAGCAGTGCGCAATGCGCGAGTCAACGCTGTTGGCGTTGTGGGCTTGGTAGAAAATGCAGTCGGTGGTGGTGCTTATCGTCCAGACGATGTTGTGACTTCCATGTCTGGTCAAACGATCGAGATTGTTAACACAGACGCTGAAGGAAGGCTGACCTTGGCGGACTCAATGTGGTACGCACAAAAGAAATTCGCTCCCAAACTTATAGTAGATATAGCCACGCTTACTGGGGCAAATATGGTTGCGTTGGGTTGTGAGTATGCGGGGTTGTTCTCAAACGACGACACGCTTTCTCGTCAGCTTACTGACGCAGGGACAGCTGTTGGAGAAAAAGTATGGCGCATGCCCATGGGCGAGGTTTTCGATCGAACTATAGATTCTCACATCGCGGACATGAAAAACCTCGGACCGCGTGAAGGAGGAGCTATAACGGCTGCTCAGTTCTTAGCGCGCTTTGTTGATAACATTCCGTGGGCCCACATCGATATGGCTGGGATGGAATCTGACAAAGCCACTAAGGTCCGTGGATCGGGATTCGGAGTGATGTTGCTAAATAGGTTTGTGCAGCAGTATCACGAAACTCCTAAAAAACCTACGGTGGCTAAACAACGTAAATAGCACGGGTACGTCGGAAATCTATATGGTTTCCGACAACAACTCAAACATTGAGGCTTCTGTTCTGGGGCGCACTGGCGCCGGGGTTTCCTGCTATTGGTGTACTCTCTGTTCAGGGTCAGTCTACCCCACATCCTTAGAAAGGAGTCTCAACAGTATTTACCGTTTAACGAAAGAACCTTGGCGTCAGTATTTAGCATAATAATAGGAAGAAGAACCCTAAATTGTACTCAGGGGGAATGTGGACGGGTTCAGCACAATTTGCACTCGCAGCGAGTATAAAATGTAGCTTCACCGCAGTGATTCTGGAAAGCTTGGGGACGAGCACGCCTCTGGCAGCCCTCAGGATAGGCGCTCAAAGCCTAAAAGACTGGGCCACCGCGACTAGATTAACCCTGGGGTTTCAGTGTTTGAACTACTGTCCACACCAACATTTTCCTGTTATACCCTCCTCCACGTACACATTTCACAAATGCTATCAAACCCATGGCCTTAAACCAACTAGGACGCGAGGGGGAAGGAGCCACCATAGCTTGGTCATAACCGTTAACCATAACCCTCCGCGGGGTCACTTGATACGGATTTCAAACAAATTTGGCACGCCGTGTCAATTTTTGATTATTGGGGAAAGATAGACATAGTTAGGCGCTTCGTTTTTTGTTGGCACCAGGTGTTTCAGCTCTACAAGAAGCGTCTGTGCTTGTAGTTGGTGCTTACACAAATGAAACATCATTGGAAGATGGCGGCGTGCTCAGCGACAATGAAGCCAAGGTCGTGATCAATGAAAAGGAGGCTTCGTCTTTTACTGGGAAGTTCGCCGGCTCCATGCCCGCAATCGTGACCCCAGAGGGTCGCACAGTGCTGCTGTATGGACTGGGAGCTAGGTCTGAAACTATGAGCCCATAAAGCTGCTGATCTAGTTGGCGCGATCTATGCTCGCTTGGAGGAGATCGAAGCTACTGGGGGGCTTAGTTGTTGCTCCCAAAGGGCAGTAGGCAAGAGTAGCATACGATGCTCTTTTGCGTAGTTTTAAGTTCAATAAGTATTTAAGCCATAACAAAGACACGTGTGGAACACAAGTGGAAGAACTTGCACTTGCGGTTCAGGGCAATGTTTCTGCTGCAGAAAGTGATTTCAAGCTGCTTAGGACCGAAGGTGATGTTGTATTCTTTACTCGCTTGCTTGTGTCCGAGCCTGCCAATGTTCTTTATCCTGAAGAATGTGCTCAACGGATTCGTTCTGAGCTTTCGCCACTTGGTGTCCACGTAGAAATACTACACGAGGAAAAGCTGAGAGCTGAAAGAATGGGGGCGCTTCTGTCTGTCGGACAAGCTAGTAGCAAGAAGACTTGTATGGTAGTGATGAAATGGAACGGAAAGACTGGTAGCAAGGATACTCTTGCTTTTGTCGGAAAAGGAATACGTTCGACACTGGAGGTCTATCGCTCAAGCCTGCTTACGGCATGTGGAATATGACTCACGCTATGGCCGGTGCTGCTGTAGCTGGCTAATCAAGGCGCTTGCATCACGTAATGCTCCAGTGAATGCGGTGGGAGTTGTTGGCCTGGCAGAAAATGCCGTCGGAGGAAATGCACAGCGTCCGGGCGATATCATAACTTCGATGTCAAAACAGACTATAGAAGTTTTGGATAAGGAAGATTGTTGTCTGCCGATGCGCTGTAGTACACACAAAAGACCTTTTCTCCGAAATTTATGGTCGATGTTGCTACATTGACGGGAGAGATTACAGTGTCTTTGGGTGAAGGACTGTATGCGGGTCTGTTCGCTAACGACGATTTATTGGCCGATCAGCTTATAGCTTCAGGGGCTGCCACTAACGAAAGGCTCTGGTGTATGCCGATGGGAGATGATTACGAACGGATGATAGACTCCACAGTTGCGGACATGAAAAACGTCGCTAACAACAGGTGGAAAGGTGCTGAGAGTATTACTGCTGCGCAGTTCCTCCAGCGCTTTGCAAATAAGGTTCGCTGGGCTCACCTGGATATCTCTGGCGTTGCATGGAACGATGATGGAAACCGAATCACTCCAAAGAGAGCTACCGGATTTGGCGTAATGTTGTTGAACAAATTCGTGCGAGATCATTGCGAAAGCGGCTGCTAATATATGGAGCTACGTCTATAACAGTACTCTCCTAGTTGAAATTGCATGCTGTTGTGTAGCTGGTGCTGAGCTATGGGCCATTGTTTCGATTTGAAGCAGTGGCCCAAATTTCTTGCTCATAAGTTTTTGATCAAAGCCTTTGCTGTCTATGCCACATGTATGAGACAAAGTGTGGTGCAATGGCTGAAAAATTCGCGGCGACAGTTGTGTTGTGCTCTGCAATTATCATAGTGATGCAGCGTTCCCCAATAACTTGTTAGACAGAATTAGCGCTCGTAGCGAATACCTAACAACGCAGCACAAAAACATACACGCCGGCGAGCGTTACAGGATACAAGAGGCAACGTATTGTGAATACAGTCACCTAGTTGGAGGTGAGTGGAAAGTTTGAATCAAAAACACATCAGAAGTGGCTGGCAATTGACTTGCACATAAGTGCACAGGGCATGGTATGAACTGAAAATTCAGATTGGCATGCGCCGCTTTACTTTCATCCATAAAACAAGAAGTATTATTGCACGCTTAGTTACTTAAAATGAAGCCACCGCAAACAACACACATTTTACCAGCTACATGGCAGCCACTTTCGCGCTAATGTTGTTATACGCTTCTGAAAGAGTCGGTTGATTGCAGATATTAAGCTCGGGCGCTTACCAACTTACGACATAACTGATTATTGTAAAATCGATTGAGAGTTATAGCGAGAATTCGATGCCATTTGAAGTTAGTACAGCAGTGAAATCCCATGCTATTGCAGCACCTTAAAGGACTTAATAATGCTGTATGTATTACACAAAGTAGCGCACAGCATTGGCAAAAATCCGATATCCATCAGCATAATGCCCTACATCTACACCGTTGCGTTTCGCCTCCGCTAAAACCTCAGTCCAGTCATATCTCTGCGTTAGGAACAACGCCCTTTCCGGATGCGGCATCACCAAGAGGGCACGCCCCTTAGCATGGATCAACGCCGCAATATCATACATTGAACCATTGGGATTGTGTGGGAACGCTCCATCAGCAAAGTTGCCGTTGGGACCAACATAGCGCATAGCTATACAGTTATCATCTTGCAGGCGCTGCAATACTTCAGCAGATGCGCAAAACTTTCCCTCCCCATGAGCAATTGGTATATACATTTCATCTATTCCTTCTAGCCATGGGGAACCACAAGTGGTCTTAACTCGCACCCATCTGCACTGATAGCGCCCCACATTATTTGCTACCAAGGCAACGTCGGGAATCAACATACGCAGTAAGATTTGGCATCCGTTACATACTCCCAATATCAGGGTGTCGCGCTCCATAAACTCTTTTATTTGTTCTTTCAGCCCATGAATCAGTCTTAGTGCATACGCATTTCCCGCCCCCGTGTCATCACCATATGAGAAACCCCCAGGAATGGCCATGGTGTTGAATTCTAAAAGCTTCTTTGGATTCGCCAATAACTCATTTACATGCATCACCCTACCGCGCACAGTAGTCTTGGCACCCTTTCCGGCCTCGAGAAAAGCAAAAAGCGTCTCTTCCTCGCAATTTAAGCCATATCCAGATAAAACGACTACATTCATGTGCATCCCCAACAAACACATGAAGTTTAGCACTATTTGACATTACACGTATTAATTTTTACCATTTACGGAGGTTAACCCGGGTGTGCAAGCTAGTGTCAGATATGGATTATGACGTCGTCGTCGTGGGAGGGGGCCATGCTGGCTGTGAGGCCGCTGCGGCTGCTGCACGAGTTGGGGCGAAGACTTTACTTGTTACCCATAAGCTGGAGTCTATCGGTGAGATGTCTTGCAATCCAGCAATTGGCGGCATAGCCAAGGGAGTGGTAGTCAGGGAGGTTGACGCACTTGACGGTTTGATGGGTAAGGTTATAGACAAATCAAGCATCCACTCCGTGATCCTGAATAGAAGCAAGGGACCAGCAGTTTGGGGACCAAGAGCTCAGGCTGACCGCGATGTTTACAAAACCTGTATGCAGGAAGCTATTTTGAGTTATCCCAATATCGCTGCAATCGCTGACGAAGTGATAGATTTCACCGTGGATTCACATGAGGGAAAACCTCGCATTTCCTCGGTATTGCTTGCCAGCGGTACATGTATAAAAACTACCAGGCTAGTCTTGGCTACCGGAACTTTCTTGGGGGGCACCATACATGTTGGCAGTGAGAGCTTCCCTGCAGGGCGCATTGGTGAAGGCCCTTCTACAATGCTACCAAAGTCGCTTGCAGCACATGGATTCCAACTGGGGCGCCTAAAAACTGGAACGCCACCAAGGCTGGATAAAAACAGCATAGACTGGACGCAGCTTACAGAACAAAAGGGCGATGTCTACCCTACGCCTTTTTCGTTTATGAGTGAAACAATATCGCTACCCCAGGTCTCATGCTATGTGACACACACAAATGAGAAAACACATGAAATAATTAGAAGCAACATTCACCTTGCAGGATCTCGTTGCGAGTCTCTGATAGATGTGATGGCACCAAGATACTGCCCATCCATCGAAGAAAAGGTACGTAGGTTTCCCAACCATGAGAGACATCAAATTTTCTTGGAGCCAGAGGGATTAAACTCTGATCTAGTTTACCCCAATGGCATATCTACCTCTTGCCCGGTGGATATACAGCTCAAGATGATCCGCAGCATCGTGGGACTTCACGATGCTGAGATGATTCGCCATGGATACACAGTGGAGTACAACTTCATTGATCCACGAGAACTGTACCACACCCTGGAAACAAAAAAGATTGAGGGCCTCTTCTTCGCTGGGCAAATTAACGGCACCACGGGATATGAAGAGGCTGCAGGGCAAGGGTTGATAGCTGGGGCCAATGCTGCACTGTCATTGTCATCGGATAAGCAGCCAATCATCCTAAAACGCAGTGACGCATACATTGGTGTCATGATCGATGATCTAGTGACTCTGGGAACGAGTGAACCATATAGGCTGTTCACATCAAGGGCAGAGTATAGATTGTCGCTGCGTTCTGACAACGCCGATATGCGCTTAACTGAGTTTGGGTATTGTTGCTCTCTGGTCTCCAAAGGGCGCTTCCAGGCGTACTCACGGAAAAAAGATGAGATGACTTCTCTGGCCAATGTACTAAAAGGAATAAACACGACACCTAACAGGCTCGCAGAGTTCGGTATTACAGTTTCTCAAAATGGCGAGCTCAAGAGCGCGTACGACTTACTTAGTTACCCGAACGTTGGCATGTCTGGATTGCTAAAAATTTGGCCGTCTCTACAAAAGTTTAGTAACACAGCGTTGGCGATGGTCGAGATTGAAGGCAAGTATGCTCCTTACCTCAAGAGGCAGGAAGCAGACATAAAATCCTTCCTAGAAGAGGAACACTTATCTATACCCGTGGACATAGAGTACGCAAACGTCTATGGTCTCTCTAGGGAATTGCAGGAAAAGCTCCAGTTTACCAGACCTTTTTCCATAGGTGCTGCAAGAAGGATTCCCGGTATGACACCCGCTGCCATAGCTAATATCCTAATACACTTGCGTTGCCAACATAAGTCTTCAGACTGATGGGAAAAAGTTCAGTGTCCCCTGAGCGGGAAGGTAATCCTCCCCGAATGGACCGTAAATGCACAATGCGTATGCCAACGTGATGACACCCCGTCAAAAACAAAGCAGACTTATAACTATGACAGCAGGCCTACCGCTACCAGTAGTACGACAGCCCCATGCATGTGCCGCACCAGCTACCAAAACTCATTGTGTACACTACCGCAGTCCCCATTGGCTACTCAAAGCGTCACAGAATAGGTTCTGAGAAGACATTAAAGTAGCCCCAACACCATAACGACAGTCTGTAGCAACACTACTAGTGCACTACAAAACTCCCGGAAATTGTAACAGCTTTCCATTGCAGATCGTCCAAAACTATAACCCAGATGCAAACTGGCCACTAAAACTCATTGAGCCTCGCTAATGCAGCTTTAATTGGCATAAGTGCATCACGCGGACACAGGTCTCGATAAGGCATTTAAAATAACACCGTAACAATGGTCTGTAGTCTACCACCAGTGAACTACGGAGCTCCCGGGAATCTCATGCAACATGCTTTTCATCGCGTATCTGCAAAAGCCCCCGTTACTGAACTTATTAAGCCACACTGCCGCAACCTATCATCGGCCACACAACACGTCACAAGGATACAAAAAACAGCAATATATGAGTATACCACAAGTAAACAACTTTCCCTTCCGGGCGGCAGTTCACCGTCCTCATTCGAGTAACAAAGGCACACAAAACATCCTGCATGGGGTCATGTTGTCTTTAAGCTTCCAACAACAGCGGTACCCTTTGGGGACAGTTAGCCAACAAAATTGCACCTTGCAAAGTGTCGGAAAGTGACTAAGAAGAACTACCGCATTACCGTGAACTATCAATGACATCATATCAGAATGTTTGAACTGCTCAACCAGAACTGTTACTGCCGCCAACGGACATCACCCACTGATACATATAAAGATTCGCTTGTCTAGCAAACAAGAGGGGTTTTGCAGCGAGCTGGCGCATTGTGCTCATCACAAACAACACAGGACAGAATGCACCTCAACTGTCACCTTGTGCATGCACAAGCCTTACGTATCAAACAACTCTCGGTCCCATCTAGTCTAAATCACAGTTGATGTGCGTGCCTCACCTGCATTACTGCACCTCCAGGAGCAAAGATTATCGAGTCGGTTTCCCAACTATTATCATCAAACCTAATGCCACCGAGCAAGGTGCTATCAGTGATCCCAGTCGCTACGAAAAATGCGTCACCTCTTACCATGTCCGCAACTGAGTAAGATTTGTCACAATCCTCTATTCCACATTCGGCAGCTCTAGAACGCAGTTCGGGCGTATTTAAAACCAATTTTCCATAAATCTGCCCACCCACTGCAGCGAGTGCCACCGCGGAAAGCACACCTTCAGGAGCTCCTCCTATTCCAAGACATATGTCACTTTCACCCCTAATCATGGAGATAACGGCGCCTATGTCTCCATCATCTATCAACCTAATACGCGCTCCCAACGCACGTAACTCACCTATTAGAGAATCATGTCTTTCTCTCTTCAGCACGACAGCCACAAGATCAGATACATCACACTCCCTGGCATCTGCTAGATTGCCCATATTAGTCTTCAAATCATTCTGCAGCGATATAACGCCTAATGGAAGGCCGGGACCGACCGCTATCTTGTCCATATAAACGTCAGGAGCCTGCAAAAGACTATCTCTTTCGGCAACTGCTATCACAGACATCGCGCCATCTTTGTATGACGCGCAGGTGGTGGTACCTTCCAGAGGATCCACAGCTATATCCAGGGAGATTCCCCCCTTGCCAACTTTCTCGCCACAATACAACATTGGAGCTTTATCGCGCTCCCCTTCACCTATGACTACCCTTCCGTCTATGTCCATCGCATTTAGTGCCGAACGCACTGCGTTTACAGCAGCTTTGTCCGCACCCTTTTCATCGGCCCTACCTGCAAACTGGTAAGCCTCAAACGCTGCAAGTTCCGTAACCTTTAGAAATCTATAACACAGGTCTTCTACTAACATTTACTCTCTACCATACTGAAATAGTCATTAACAAAAGTCTCTTACTACATTATGATATATGAGTTGCAGAGTAAGAAACAGACAAATGTGCGGACAGTAGGATTTGCAGCGTGTTTGTTGCTTTTGGCCGGTTGTTTAACGCAGAATCCCGCTCCTGTTTTACTGCGGGGTGAGGAGTTTTACGGGACAAAGGAAGCAGATCCCAGGTATCGTGTGGTAAGAGACCGTGGTGGCCCAGCTACGGCGGGCTCAAAAACTAGACAAGGTAAGGTTATAGTGGGGGATATTTATTCCACCGACACTCCTAGTCTCGCAAAAGAGCACGTTAGGTGTGACTTTGAGATGCCACTAGACAGCGAAGTTCTTGCATCACAACGTTTCACCAGTACAGCTGGAGCTAATTGTGGAGACGGCGCCGCGATAGTTGTTGATGTCCCTACCCAGGCTGTTGCTTCTTCTGGTGGAAAGGTCTTGTATATAGGAAAAGGCCTGCAGGACTACGGAAATATGGTGATCCTGGAGCACGACAAGTACACTATAACTATGTATCATCACCTGGATGAGATCAGCGTCAAAATTGGCGATACAGTTTTTGTAGGAGGCGCACTTGGCACTACTAGCACTGTTTCAGGTCATGTCCAAAACCAAAAGGGACATTTCTTCTGTTTTGCCATGAAACATAACGGCAAGTCTGTTGACCCTCTAAGACATATCAAAGAGTGCCGCAAGGGAAAGTATAAATAGGTCTGTGCGCGAGATTAACCGGGAATGGCTTCGGTAGCGGGTTTTTGCTCATGGTGCCGTGTTGTTCACCAGCAAAGATAAATACAAAAACGACCTTATTTCTTGTACGGTCTGGCCAAGTAAAATCACATATCGCAAAAGACCGAATAAAATCTGCCCCCAGAGGCCATGCCTCGGATGATAAATGGCTGCCACTATCATTACATACCCATTAACCGCAGTGTAGCACCATGAGCGTCGATCACGATTGGAGTATGCATCGCAGGCTACATCTCCTACTCGTCTTGCTACTACGCTACTATAAACCTCACGGCCAAAAATGAAAATGAACTCGGTTGCACAAACCACAGCGTGACCAACCAAAAAAGTTTCTACGCGTTTATATTCATGATTGATAACACGCATAAGTGTGTGGAATATATGTCACCAAGACTGCACATCGTGTGCCCTACATATATGCCAAGTGGTTAGGAATTTTAGAAAAAAATATTATATTTTAAGCATACATATGTATGAAAACCGCTCCTATCCGGGCAAAATTCCTAGTAGATGAACGTGCTAAAATTACATAGCGGCACATTTATTTCAGTAAGAAAAAATAAATATTTCTGATATAAAGTACGATCGTTGCAGTAGTACAGGTTGCGAGTAGTAAATGTCAGAATATATGTCCGAAAGAAGAGCCATAAACATTCTATGCTCGTATTGGGATCAGTTGCGCAACGGTAGAAGTTTCCCTTCCAAGGAGGAAGTAGACCCTGAAGAGCTCATTAGAATATGGCCATGCTGCTTCTTACTCGAGGTTAGGAACTCAGATGATGAGGATAATAGGTTCAAGTGTACATATGCCGGAACTGAAGCTATAAAGCTCTATGCATCAGACTTCAGATACTATTCTGAATCTGTAAACTTAGTGGTTTTCTTCCCCCAAGTTGTAGAGAGCCTTTTTGATTATTTAGAGTCCGTGGTAGAAAACCAGAGGCCCTGGATAGAGGAAACAGAAAGAACCTCTACTAGCGGTCATGACATAAAAATCCGCCAATGTTTGCTGCCTCTGGGAAATAGCGATACTGTAGATCACATAATCGGAGTTGTAGGTGGACGTGTCTATTAATCGTTCTGCTAGATCCTAAATAAAGTAGCACACAGGCGTACGGTAGTGTTATAAGAGCTGCGCTCGTGGCGCCCTACTTTTAGTATAACACAAGCTATCAATCATTGAGCCAATGAAAAACTCCCTGCTGTTGACACTGCGCTAGCCCTCTTGTAGAATGCGTGAGGGTGTTTTTTAGCTAAAATACTGTGTTGTCTTCCGTATTACGTGGCGTAGTAAGAACAGGGGTAGCCGCAGTTGGTGCTTCGTCACTTTCACTTGGAGTTGGGAAAAGAGCATTCGAGAAGTGCTTTAGGATATGCCTAGACAAAATGGGGTACGTTAGCAGGGAAGAATTTGAGGCGCTGCGCGAAGTAGTCATGCGCACTGAAGCGCAAAACAAAGAAAAAGAATCCCCCGCAAGCGACGAGGACAATAAAAAATAGACTCGGTGTGGCGCCATGTGCGGTATTCTCGATGTTATGAGTCGCTGCTGCTGGTTTGCGGAAGTTCTGATATGTTTCAACGTGATAAGTAAGGCACTGCCAGGAGGAGCGGCGCGTTATGGACACACTACATCCCTCACAAGAAAGGAGAAGCCTTTGGCTCCTTGGAAGATCGCAGAAAACAACGTTATACTTGTATCATCCTGTTACTAGCGAGTTAGCAAGCACAGAACATGTCAGATGATCACCTGTCTTTTCAGCGAGTGCATTTGTAACAATCCTGCCACGCTGAATGCAAGGGTACCTGTTGACAGGAATTAGACATGGCGAGTATAAATCAATCGCCATAACCCCTGCAGAAAGCCTTATCAAGGCTGCTGCAATAATTTAACGCAACCCCGTTGGTACATTCAGCCATTCTTGATTTTGTACCACTGTCATTCTTGTACAGAGCTCTAACAAAACTCAGACTGCGCACTACCGGGCACCAAAGACAACTACTACCAAGTCCACTATGCAACAAACACTTGAAATGAAGACCGTCATGCTTATTTCATGGTCGGTTACGCCTTTTACGCCGTAGATACGATGTGTGAGCCACTAGCAAGCAAAAGACCGCGATACTTTGCAACTTCATATCGTACCGGCACAAGGAACTTATGCGTACAAATGCTCATATACCTAAGCCATAGTTTCTCTATTGTTATTTGTCACCCATCTATCAAAACTGCGTCGCTCCGGTTGACGTGCACAGCCTCATATCTACTCAGTGCCAGACAGTTTCAGGATTAATCATCAACACTACGCCAAAAGTTCGCCCCTCCCCCGAAGCGTTCCACAAAAAACAAGTCCTTTGCATCTTCTCATAGATAAAATTGTCGGTTTCCAATGGGAAAAAGCTCTTTCAGGTGTGAGTCCTTAAATCACAAAAAGCATGTTTGGTTATTGTGCCACTTGTTTACTTGAGATAGACTCACGGCGCAGGTGGGGTTGTGGTCGCTGCGTTTTGCGCAGAGGAAAGTCCGGACTCCAAGAGAAGGTGGAGGCAGGTAACTCCTGCCGGGGGTGACCCCAGGTTAGGGCCACAGAAAATAACCGCCTCGTTTGCGAGGTAAGGGTGAAAAGGTGCGGTAAGAGCGCACCGTGCTCGTGGTAACACTGAGCAGCAAGGTAACCACCTCCAGGAGCAAGGCTAAGAAGGGCACTTTTGTCTTCTCTCATATGATGCCCGGGTGAGCCGCTTGAGATTAGCAGCGATGCTTGTCCTAGATGAATGACTACACAAGACAGAATCCGGCTTATCTCCACCTGCAAACACAATAGAAACAAAAAAAACGGCTAACACCGCTCGGAACACACGCCAATTACTGTTCTTCCCCCCCCCCCAAAAAAAAGGAGCTATACTCCCACGGAGGAAAATACATCGTAAACGGGAAGGAATGTTGCGCCGAATACGGTAGGGTTGCGTGCAGAATTTAGTTTGATGCCACACACGTTCTCAAAACGTACATACTCTCAAAGCAAAACAGAGGGACGCATCAGGCGTTTTATAAGTAGATATAACGACACAACGACTATAAACACCAAGCGCGGCAAAGACCGTGCATCATCATCTCCAGATTTACATTAAAACGTAATGCCATGCGGATCAACCAGCTGCTTTACTACACTGGCCATCATTGCAAACTTATTTTATTTGTTCCTAAACCGCAACTACGGTCCTTGATCACATATTGGTTACCGCACCTTGTAGCAGCACCACAAGCATGAATCCCGATTCGAAGAAACAACAGTAGATATAGCCACACCTCTTTAGGGAGCACACCCCAAAAAATACGTGGCACTAAATAATCGGTAGTTGTTACACATCACCATTCCTTACCCGAGGCAAAACAGCGTGCTCTACCGCTACAAATATGTTATTTCACCCAACAACCAAACGTTCTGTCCCCGAAGAACTCTCATGATATAAGTGACTGCAGGGTTTTCCAAAAGACCTGTTCGCCATTAAAATCGTATTGGTGGCTAGTTTTCAGGCCGCCATATGTTCCCTGTATGTAACAATGCTTCCAATCAGCTGGATGTCTCATCCGTCGTGCCCCTCCATCACACTAAGAAAAACAGGCATACTGTACAACAAGCAACACCACGATAAGCACTACGAGAACTCGTTTAAAAGCTCCCAGGAAAAATACATGGTGAAAACTATGGGCGGCAAGACAAAAATCACAGTGCAAATCCAAAGTTATATGACATATAACCTGTGGGAATAATCCCCGGCCTTGCGAAACAAATATATCAGGTGATGCAAGGCTTGTTGAAACGCGAGTTTTTGCAAGAAGACAGTTTTACGCCCCCTCTCAAACCGCACTCCTCATCGTTGTCCGCCGTACAATTTATCCCTGTTATCCGCATGGAACCCGTGTCCACAAATCATTTATATAGAATTAAGTTCACAACTAAAGTACGCCAACTACAATGGAAATACCGCCCCGGTGGGCGCTATATTTAGAAACAAAATAATGTAAGTAACATTTGTATTTGCCGTCAGGTGCAGGGATTGCGATAATGGGGCTTAAATCTCATTGATGTTCCAGAATGATACTCAGCATAGTAGTAGAAAGCCTGCAAGGTGCCCTTTGTAGAAGGGGATATACCGTGAGTTTGCCCTGCACAGTAAAACACGCCGAAGTTTTAGAAATTGGAAGGCTCCTTTCCAACCCAGTGACCGATAGATTCCACGTATTCACCTACTCAGATAACGCCTATGCTCCGGGAATCCCAGGGTTCAAGAATATTCAATCCGACAAGCCTTATGACTTGTTTGAGATTTACCAGGCTCTATCCTCAGTAGAGATAGCGTACTTGCCGGGAATGACAGACAACGTCGGCAATACCGCAGCACAGATCATCGAAGAAGCTTTTAACCTGACGGACGTGCAAGCACATGTTGCAGAAGTTTTCTTATTTAATGCTCTAAACCCCATACTGCCGCGATATAATCCCCTAGTGAAGTACTGTAAGTTGGTGAAACACGATGCTACAAATGGCACATATGATGTGCATTTCTTTGGAAATAAAGCTGTAGAAGCAGTGCATTGTTCGCAGGATCTTATCGGTAAAACCCCACATTTTATTCCCTACCTAAGATCATCTGATCTGCTAGGAGATGTGGTGTCAGATTACACTCCAGCCGAAGAAACAGTAATAGGTGTCGACCTACACGTGAGTGACCAAGAACTTGCCACTATGGGGCAAGAGGGAATACGTAACCGTGGGCCACTAAACCTTTCACTGCATGCCATGAAGGCGATAAGAGAGTATTTTGACGCTGAAGGCCGCGCCCCTAATGATATAGAACTAGAAACCTTGGCTCAAACTTGGTCGGAGCACTGCAAGCACAATATTTTCTCTTCTCCCATAGATGAAATACAGGAGGGACTATATAAGTATTACATCAAAAGGGCCACAGAAGAGATTGCATCACCTATATGTGTCTCCGTATTTGCAGATAATGCAGGAGGTATTGTGTTCGACCAAGACTACCTGGTAGTAGACAAGGTTGAAACACATAATAGCCCCTCTGCACTTGACCCGTTCGGCGGTGCTGAGACCGGGATACTAGGAGTGAATAGAGACATAATAGGGTTTGGGTTGGGAGCAAAACCCATAATGAACGCATATTATTTTTGTTTCTCTGAGCGTTTGGAAAAGCCTCTTTACCGGGATGCTAACAGTAAGGAAGAAGTGCTGCCCCCAGAACAGATTATGGAAGGCGTAATCATGGGCGTCAATAGCGGGGGAAATTGCTCGGGAATACCCACATCCATCGGGTCAATGTACTTTCACAGTAGTTTTTGCGGTAAGCCCCTGGTATTTGTTGGCTGCACAGGTATAATCCCACAAAAAATTGGTCAGCGCACCTCGCATGAAAAGATAGTTCTGGACGGAGACTATATAGTAATAGTGGGCGGCCGAGTGGGAAGAGATGGGATTCACGGGGCAACTTTTTCTTCGCATGCTTTAAAGGAAAACGTGGGGTGCACCGTGGTGCAAATCGGTAGCCCGATAACACAGAAGAAACTGTCAGATGCCATAGTGAAGGAGGCTCGGGATCTTGGGCTTTTTAATGCTATTACAGATAATGGCGCCGGAGGTCTTTCTTCCTCAGTGGGGGAAATGGGAGCTAAAGGTTTTGTAGTTGATCTGGAAAAAGTTCCCCTAAAAACCAGGGGTATATTGCCTTGGGAAATTTGGGTTTCTGAATCCCAGGAACGGATGACTTTAGCAGTCTCACCAGACAAATACTCCGCCCTTGCGGCTGTGATGAAAAAACACAACGTGGAAATCAGCATAATTGGAGAGTTTAATAGCTCGGGTCGCGCTGTAGTACGCTTCCATGGTGCCGTTATCATGGACATGTGCACAAACTTTTTGCACAACGGGAATCCTAAACAACCATTACGGACCTCAGAGCGAGCACCCGTTAGGATAGATATCCCCAATATTGCTGATATAAGCATAGAAGAAGACCTGCTGAACATGATAGGCCGCAGAAATATCTGCAGCCGGGAATTTTTGGTAACGCAGTACGACCACGAAGTACAAGGCACATCGGTTATCAAGCCTCTACAAGGGAAAGGACAAATTTGCGGAGACGCGGTGGTGTTGCGTCCCATATTGTCGTCCACAAGAGGCATAGTTAAGGCTCAAGGGCTAGGC
Source organism: Anaplasma platys (assembly GCF_012790675.1). Lineage (NCBI taxonomy): Bacteria > Pseudomonadati > Pseudomonadota > Alphaproteobacteria > Rickettsiales > Anaplasmataceae > Anaplasma > Anaplasma platys. Next base: position 236,504 of record NZ_CP046391.1, on the reverse strand, counting down.
TGCGTATATAGCGAAATTGACCCCTACAGAATGGCTGCTTGCGCTATAGACACCGCAATACGTAACCATGTAGCTGTTGGTGGCAACATAGAAAACATGGCACTCATCGACAATTTTTGTTGGTGCAATGCCACTGATCCGGGACGGCTCTGGCAGCTAAAACAAGCAGCAAAAGCATGCTATGACTACGCAACCGCCTTTGGGACACCTTTTATTTCCGGAAAAGATAGCATGTTTAACGACTTTAAAGGCTATGACGCACAGGGAGATCCTGTGCACATTTCGGCACTTCCCACATTGCTTATATCGACTCTTGGAATTATTGAAGATATACACAATGCGGTATCGCAGCCTGTAAAGGGAACTTCTCTTATATACGTGCTAGGTCCCACATACAATGAGCTAGGTATGTCAGAATATCAGCTATACAGTGGACGAGGTAATGACAGTATTCCCCAGGTCAGTGCTGCTAGTGCCAAGGTGTTGTATAAAAAATTCCATCAGGCAACTCAAGCACAAGTCATATCTTCAGCGATAGCTCCTGGTATCGGGGGAATAGCCGTGAGCCTGATAAAGTCACTTATAGGTGGCAAGATGGGAGCTGATATCGATTTGAGTGCGGTGTTGACATACGACATTCCACGAGATGATATGTGGGCACACACTGTGCTGTTTTCAGAATCGCAGAGCCGGTTTGTCGTAACTGTAGCGCTGGAAAAACAAAAAGAATTTGAAGAAATTTTCGCAAGCGAGCATTTTTCGCTAATTGGACGCACAACCCCACAGTATGTGCTAAAGATTAAGGACGTTGTTGAAATGGACATGCATCTTTTGGAAGGAAAGTATAAGGAATTTAGCAACAGCTACTATTCGCATGTTATGCCCGTGTAGACGCCTGCCATAGTCGTTAGGTCTTCTGCGCTAACTTGTTCCAATGAATAAGGGCAAAGGATTATTAATCGCGGGCCATTAACCTTGCGCCCACTAACATGGGAGCAAACGCTCTGCAGACAAAAACACTCTTGCTACCGACATTTTGTTGCTCTGCTTTAACCCTATAACAAGGAAGATTTAGGACTTGGAATAACCCTAAGACCGCATACAAAAAACTTGGAAGCAAGTTTTCGCGGCAACGCAGTTTAGCGCGATATAAATACTATCAGACCCCCGAGCTTAAAAAACCGCATAGTAGCTGTCACGATAGCAATTATTCCCGTATTGGTGTACCATTGACATGTTTTATCCCCGTTAACTTAAGAGTCTACCATGTTGGTATTAGCGTTGGGCAGCAACGTTGGTGATCGTATGGCAAATCTCAAAGCTGCCGTGAAGCTACTACCCATACACAACATAGTATGTTCTGCGGTTTATGAAAGTCGCGCTCTGCTACCACCTAATGCCCCTATTTGCTGGGATGCTCCTTTTCTCAACATGTCTATTGCGGGATATACCCATCTGTCCCCCATGAACCTACTCGAACACACCAAGGAAATTGAACACGCGCTGGGACGATATGGCGAGTATAAAGTTTGGTCTCCACGAACCATAGACATCGACATAGCGCTGTGGGAGGGGATAAATATGAGTAGCGAGGCGCTATCTATCCCCCACGCAGAACTACACAAAAGGGCCTTCGTTCTGGTCCCCATATGCGATATCTGCCCAAGATTTCCCCACACAGTTTTAAAATCGTCCATAGAGGATATACTTGTCAGTACATGCACCACGGATCTGGTAAAAAAGCACAATGCCCTTATGTAGAACATAAACAGCGGCAACAATTTCCCGCAGTGGGTATATAGTTTAAGCACAAGATTTTTTGCCCTTGGCTCTGCGTCTGCATGGAAAAAGGCCGTGGTCGAATCGTGCATTCTTGCTCCCAGAAGCAAAGCTATAACATGCCGTGACTTGCTAGTGGAAAAGAGGCACAATTGCTGTTTTATCTCATGCAACTAATCAGCAAATACAGAGCCAACCACACTGAAACGCTTTGTTTTAAACGATACAAGCTGCAGCTCATAATCACTCAACGAAAGTGGTGCGAGATGCTTTTTGGAAACTACACCATTACTCGCACGCCAAAGCGCTTATGCGCACCGGAAACAACACCAAAACATGCATTATTTTACTATTTGGACTTGCGATCGTTATTTTCTATATAAGTCCTGCCACCACAACCGATAAAGCAAGCCCTGTAGTCATCTCTACAGAGATCGTCACACCACCGTTTGTCACAAACATTTTCGGAACGCTTCTTGAATTCCATACCCTTAAACGCGCTCCCCATACCTATACTACTACCCGCAATCATACCCCCAAAAGCGCTACAGAACTTATAGTCAATATCACACTTGGTAGCGCAAAACATGTCGCCTTTGCACTGCACTGCACATGCATCTAAAGTATGCTGACATGCATTGGCAGGCTCTTGACCAGGGCTCTTCTTATCAGGAACTTCGGATTCTGCAAACTCCGCCAGGGTTTTGATTGCATTGTTCAGCGCATCAAACTGCATCTCTCTTATGCGACAATCATGCGCCTGTCCGCCACATTGCCTGAAACAATTGTTCTTCGCGTACGTACACTGCGCTATGCACCTTTTTCCCTCTGCGTTACTGGGAGCCTCATAAACAACGGTGACCGGTTCCAATATCGAAAGGCACGATGCAAGCAGCAACGTAGAACCTGCCGTTACTAAATTCCTTAACAGAGTAACGGTTCTCATAGCCATTTCCCCGTGAATAACAAACCTCGAACGCAGCTGGAGGTACATTAACACAGGGAAAAAAGCCTTTCCACTCAAAATTAAAAAACCATATGCTCTTCTATGAGACAGTAAGCTCGTTCATGAGCTGACTTTGTAAACTGTTCTTGTCAAAATATTTCTTCGCTAATACTGCGTATGCTAAGGACTTACCGCGATTTCCTTCGAAGAAATACCGGTGCGCCAGTGCAAAATACGACATCCCGATACTGCCTGCCCTTCCATATGCCAGCGCAAGCTGATTCCACACATATGGGTTATCCCTCTCCTTACTTAGTACATGCTCAAGATACGGAACAGCCTGCTTAGGATCTTTTATTAGTAGTGCCTGCGCCAATTCAAGTTTTATCAATACATCATCTGGAAGCATGGTGAGAGCGGCTTCATAGTCCGCAATACACGCGTTTATATCACCTAACTTGTAAAGAATCTGTGCTCTGATCTCACGCAAATACGGGTCAGCCGGTGCAGCAGCACTTAGGCCATCTAGGAGGACTAACGCTTTCTTAGCATCTGCAGCCCTGAAACTTACTATGGCCTGCATATAAGGAGATAGTGGTCTGCCTTTTAGGGCATCCAAAGGCGCAAGAAACGCCTCTGTTTTGTCGACGATTCGAGCAAATCCCGCTGCATCCTCATGAGAAAAGCCCACAACTTTCCGCTTGTGACTGTAACCTATTACCTTTCTGATCCTGGTCTCACTGAGGGGGTGCGTGAGAATATACTCATCGATGGACCCCACATGAGATTCGTACTGGAGAAAATGCCGCAAAACCTGCAGCAGTCCTTCGTGGCTATAACCAGCAGCATCAAGGTACTCCAGAGCCAGCTGATCGGCTGCTTCCTCCTGAGTCCTACTATGGGCCAACAACATCCTTTGGCTTATTGTACTACTCCCCGCAATAATCACTGGCGCAATCTTAGGGTCCACTACCAAGGCGGCAGCCATTCCCAGGAGATAACCAATCCCCTGCACTAAAGATTCCTGCCTGTGTTCCCCTGCCCTTTTTATTAGATGATGCTGGGCTATGTGTCCAATCTCGTGGGCAATCACGCCAACAACTACTGCCGGATCTCTGGAGAACTTGAGCAACCCTCTGTGGATAAAAATATGGTTATCTTGCGTCACATAGGCATTTACCATGTTGTCATCCACGATAAATACTTTCACCTCGTCCGCATTGATGTTCGCCACCTCGAACAGGGGGAGGCTTATTTTTTTTATAACGTTCTCGACTTCACTGTCTCTGAAAACTCCGGCGCTCGCTGCTGGTCCCGATCCCAGCATAAACAATACGCCCATGATCAGTCCGCAAAAGGACATACCGAACTTAAAAACCACTGTTGGCTCCGACAATGTATAGTGAAAGGCACTAGAATGCTTTATAATAAAACCTTCGCTGCCTATTGTGGTATCTTTACTCTTAATTCGCGTTTTGTATAGGTTTCAATATTAACTAATTTATTATGGAAAGACATGTCTTGGCAGAGTGTGGAGGGCTGAGTTGGTAAACGCAGAAAAGTTAAAAAATTTAGTAATCGACGTGTTGGACAGTCATAGCGCGAGTGACATTGTGGAGCTTGATGTGACTGAAAAATGCCAGTTTGCTGAATATATGGTGGTAGCGACCGGCAACTCTACAAACCACGTTAGGGCGTTGGCTGAGCACGTGAAGAAAGCAGCGTCTCCGCTCAAAAAGGCGCGCGTGGAGGGATTGAACGAGTGCAACTGGGTGGTTTTAAGCATCGGGGGCGTGTTAGTGCATATTTTCCGTGCCGAGGTTAGGGAATATTACAAGCTGGAAGACCTTTGGAATGCAGTAGGCAAGAACCTGGGCGAGGCAGTTGTATTGCCTGCTGCTGACAACGTAGTATAGCAACGTAATTTTCTCTTCTTCACCATTCGTGGCAGGTACATATGTCAGTGTCTGTGGTATACAACTCAAGTCATACTGCGTGGCGGGGGCTAAAAGTTGCTGCCACCACAGCACCAGAAGAATTTACGTGGAAAAGCACGGAACTCGGTCGTGGGCACAGTACAATATCACTGTAGATGGCGGGTATAAACTCGTGGAGCGCTTGGCAAAACTGGAAGCATTTATGTGAAAGAACGTTGATAGGCGCTCGCTGCGTTATACAGCGTATGCGAGGGTACATGACCATGACCCCAAAGAATTTATTTCGCCGTTAGTTGACTTACACCCCGTGCACCGCAGCAAAGACTTGCCCTATGGTTACCATCCGGACAATCATTCCCAGATGCGTACATTCCGTTACATTAGAGTCTTACAAAACCTAGCACATTCCGTCGTAGCATGTTGCCTCCCGATGCGTGGTACACCATAGACAAAAACCTTGGAATCCTGGATAAGCAATCCACTGCTACGGAAGTGCAAGTGATACCAAGCTTTGCGCAAAGAACGGCAATCGAAGTGGTGTTTGCTGTAGTAGCACCGGCCCTCCATTCTCAGACGATACTGAAGCCCATGGCTCCATGATGCGGCTTTTGGCTGATTCGTTGAGCGCAAACCTTCGGTATACTGACTACGTGATCAACCACGGAAAGACTAGTAGTACGCAGCTCTTGTGCCTACATTTTAGCACAAAAATCATGGCTTTCGCTTTTTCCTTCCTAAAACCCAGAACTTCTGTTTTCCCCTTACACAGATAATCTCAAACCCGCACGCTGTAGCCTTTGCGCTTCTAATCAGCAACCGCGCCATTCAAGAGAACACGAATAACCCTGAGCACTATGTTGGCCCGTGAACATGATGAATGATGTCCTTGAGTAAGAGTAGAAACGCTTCTTGTTTTAGTAGCCGGCCCCTGTACACAACCAACGCGGTTCATGACCAAGAAAAGTCCTCTACAACCTTTAATGCATCATCTTGCAAGCCATATTACAAAAATAGTTCGCCTCAGTGCGTATGCGATACCGGGCATCGCAGCACCCAATTTAATTCAGCAAACGTTTGGTAACACGGATGCGTGTTGGACAAGATCTGCAACACACTATGGGTAAATTTCTTCCTGATAAACGCGGAACTAAACTATTCACTCTGTTTAAGGCCACTGATTCTACGCACCTATGCAGTTAACCACATGGTAACGCTGCACCGCTACGCTCTTTTGGTGTGTTCCTTTCACAAATGAGAACACCGCTTTTGTTATAACCTAGCGGAGTGGAGCGCTATGCTAGAAACTGTGACGGCTCGCAGAGCAGATGATGCAGTAATATCTGTGCAGCAAGACAACACCACGCAGAATATAACCATTTCTGGAATAAACGTCCCAGCACTGCGTCTTCTGGGACTTGACCAGGACTCCGTTGTGCTGAATTCGTCGTTGTATTCCATAGTGGACTCGAAAACAAAAAACATCATAAGCAGCTATCTGGAATATTCTGACAATGGAACCGATCTTACCGATGTTGTGTCTAAAATGAGGGATTTTGTCCTGCTGAATAGCCAATCCCAAGCTCTTTCCGTTAAACCCAAAGTGTTTCGTGTAACTTCGGCAAAGAACTTTCTAAACTACGAGATACTGATTAGAGATACTAGCGTCTCACAGAAACTTAGCGCATTCCGTCGTGACATGTTGCCTCCCGATGCGCGGTATACCATAGACGAAAACCTTGGAATCTTGGATGAGCAATCCACTGCTACGGAAGTGCAAGTGATACTAAGCTTTGCGCAAAGAACAGCAATCGAAGTGGTGTTTGCTGTAGTCGCCCCGGATCCTCCATTCTCAGACGATACTGAAGCTCATGGCTCCATGATGCGGCTTTTGGCTGATTCGTTGAGCGCAAATCTTCGGTATACTGACATTGTAGGGTACTTGGGAAAGAGTACGCTGGTATTTGCCCTACTGGGATGTGGAAGGGGAAATGCCAACGCCGCTGCAACCAGAATACACGGGCGCGTAGCAGAAAAGTTGGCGCTGCTGTTTTCTAAAGCCACTCTTTCCGTTGTGTATGCTAGTGCCCACGAAGCAGTCGATGGTGCCTTACTGTCCGACATGCAGCATGCGCTATTAACATATCAGCGCTCGAGGAGCTCTTCGGTTTCACCATACAAGCCTGACATGGTTTTGTGATAGTTTTTACTGGCATGCGACGAGTAAATACCAAGAATTCGGAGTTTATATAGCGACCACAAACAGCCTTGTGCAGGACATCAAGCATCTGACAGACCACAAGAAAAAAACCAGAGGTAGTCTCAGAGATAGGGGGGCAGTTTTTGATTTGCTAGCAACTGGAGAGTATAAGCACCCTTGTGTCTTCTACAGATGGAGTAGGAACAAAGCTTTTAGTAGCTCAGGCTGTGGAAACCATAGAGTGGAGAGACCTAGTTGCAACGTGTGCTAACGACGTGCTTGCACAAGGTGCTAGGCCGCTGTTTTTCCTGGACAATCTTCTACTCCCATAACAATTTAGCGACCCGTGGCATCAATGGGGTTATTCTCTCTTCCTGACCCTGCCACAAATGCGCAGCACTCCCCACTCGATATTGCAAAAACGAATGGAACCACCTCAGAAGTTTCTTTACAACGTTCTGCGGGGTCCAGAGCCATGCGAAGGGATAAAAAAGTTCCCCGATTGGCCGGCAATTACACAGACATACACACCGAACATCATTAGCAGCGATCCACCAAGCACTTAAATGGAGCCACAGAGTTACGCTGACAGCCTTAACTCCACTAACGAATTCTCAACATCATACCGCACAACAGCATGGTATTTGCTGCACAATAACAGCATAAAGTAAGCCTGTACGTTATGAGTAGTCAGTTTACCCACGTTGCCCCTGCTATTAAATATTTCCTTCACGTCCTCGTGCACAGCCAACTCATCGGCATGCAGCCTAAGCAGTATCACTATAGCGTCTCCTTCCTGCTTTACCGAAACTGCTATTGCCCTTCCCTTAACCATCATCATGACGGAAAAAAGCACAGCCTGGATTATAAGCCTGTTTACCTTTTCTATGGTATCAGCCTCGGCAAAGCGCGCATCGACGGACCAATCAAGCCTAGCGATACCCCTCTTCTTAAGGTACTCCTCAACATGTTGCTTGGTATTATCAAAACTCGAATTGTCCTCCGAGGTGCCATAAGCCTGCCTAACAAGCCGGAACCTGGCGATCATCCCTTCAACAGCTTCCTCGAGCGAGCAACGCATATCACGGGACTCCGGGTCCTCCAGAAAGCACTCTACATAGCTAACTACAGAACCAATAGAACCTGCGACATCATGCAACAACCTGGCAGCCAACACCTCCATGTTGGACAGCTCTTCAGCCTCGTGCCCTACAGCCATCATACACGACACTCCATGAAAGCAGGGTGTATTCTATAATATTAGAACAGTTAATCAATAAATATTTTTGTACAAGTTTACTAAATCTGGTGCTACGCTGTCACCGTTAAACTGTTCCTAATGTGTATGAGTAAATACCAAGAGTCCGGAGTTGATATAGCAACCGCAAACAGCCTTGTGGAGAACATCAAGCATCTGACAGATCACACGAAAAACCCAGGAGTAGTCTCAGAGATAGGAGGGTTCGGTGCAGTTTTTGATTTGCTAGCAACTGGAGAGTATAGGCACCCTCTACTTGTGTCTTCTACAGATGGAGTAGGAACAAAGCTTTTAGTAGCTCAGGCTGCAGGAAACCATAGATTTGTGGGGGTAGACCTGGTTGCGATGTGTGCTAATGACGTGCTTGCACAAGGCGCTAGGCCGCTGTTTTTCCTGGATTACTTCGCCACTGGCGTGCTTGAAAACGAAGTGGCATTGCAGGTGATAGAAGGAATCTCTGAAGGATGTAAGCAAGCCAACATGTCTCTTGTTGGCGGTGAAACCGCCGAAATGCCCGGCATGTATACCAAAGGACACTACGATCTCGCAGGCTTTGCAGTAGGAGTTGTAGAAAAGAGCGAAATACTTCCCAAACTAGACGCTATGACCGCAGGAGATGTTATAGTAGGTCTGGCCTCTTCTGGGCTGCATTCAAACGGCTTTTCCCTTGTCCGCAGGGTTCTGCAGGACATGCAAATTAGCTACGACAGCACTTGCCCGTTGGTGCATGATGGTAGGTCTTGGGCTGATGTTCTACTTACCCCTACCAGAATATATACAAGATCTGTACTGGAAGTATTGCCTTTGATAAAGGGAATGGCGCATATCACTGGTGGCGGCTTAATACACAATATCCCAAGGATATTACCGAAGCACCTGGCGGCGCACATATCGCAAGATTCTTGGACTCGTCAGGAGATCTTCACCTGGCTCGAGGACAAAGCTGAGATACCGACCATAGATATGCTGGAAACATTTAACTGCGGCATAGGCATGGCTCTGGTAACAGCATCATCGAATGTTGACACTCTTATCTCTTTATTAGGGGCAAGTGGGGAAAAAAGTTCTATAATCGGGAAGATAATACCACGCAGCGAACACGCAGTGACAATAGACTATTCGCTGCGCCCTTAGGTAGCACTTAGACTCGCACAACGGGTACAGCTGTGTTACAAGCAAAACATCCCAAGCTGCTACCAAAACCACTTTCTCACAAGCACATCCTCGATACATTTGTCGCGTATAACGCTGTAGTACCACTTAAACAGCGCAATAGGGCCTTATATTGTGCCCAAGGAAAAACCTCCTGAGCTGCTGCTTAAAATCTACACACATCGCGTAAAAGACGGCCTATGAACAAATACCATACTTAAACCTCTTGCCTACAGAAACACAAAAGTGCTGTTGTTCTGCCGAACCTATGTCTATATGAAAACTGTAAATGCCGCAAAGGCGCATCATTCCCCTAGACAACTCTCCTAACCCTTCCCGGATGATCATAATGAAACTTTTGCCTTGAATTCAGAAAACCTCAGTAGCACATACTAACCACAAAATTAGCATTGCGTACTACGGCTAGCGCGGGCTGATTTAGAAAGTGGTCCACTATTTGTCTTTTTTGACAGAATGGGGGTGAAATCCCCTGTAATTTTCAATTACATTTTTATGGTCCAAGTGCGTGTATATCTGTGTTGTCGATAGATTTTCGTGTCCGAGCAATTCCTGAATAACTCTAATGTCAGCTCCTTCCAAAAACATGTGGGTGGCAAAGCTATGCCTCAAGGCGTGAGGCGTTGTACATTCAGGCAATCCCATCTTACGGCGCAGAACTTTCATTCTGTGGGCAAAATACGTCCGGTCAAGTGGCTGTCCCTTAACTCCCAAAAAGACAATAACGTCTTTGCCGCGTGTTTTCCCCACATGGAATGGGCAATCCTCCACATACTCCCATAGCAACTTAACAACCCATGGCATCAACGGGATTATTCTTTCTTTTTTACCCTTTCCACAAATTTTTAGTACTTCTTGCTCGATATTGCCAAAACGCAGGCCCACCGCTTCGCTAATTCTGAGACCACATCCATACAGCAACGCCACTATTGCTATATCACGTCTGGAAGACCAGTCAGAGCTCACGCTCTCATCGATGATTTCCAATATTTGAGATTTCTCCAAAACTTTTGGCAGGCGTCGCCTGCTGATCGGGCTCGTTATCACCGCAGGAAAGTTGTTTTTTATGCCATGTTTATAATACAGATAGCGATAAAAGTTCCTTACCACCGAAAGAGCCCGGGCATTGGATTGGGGCTGCTTACCTTCCCTACACCGCAAGGCAATCCAGTGCCTGAATTCTGACATCCCAACTTCACCTAAATCAGGTAGCGCCACCTGGTCGTCATCAAGCGATGCCAGAAAGCCCTTAATGTCTCTCTCATACGCACTGACAGTGTGGGCAGAATACCCCTTTTCTTCACACAACCAGCAAACCCAGTCCCGCACCACCGTAGCCGTATTTTTTGCTTCCATTGGGGTTCTCCTATAACTCAACCCAGTACTACTACAAAAAACTGTTTTTTTTGACAGTTTTTTAAGCTGCTAGCCACTGCTGACGATTCGTAGTATCTGTTTGGACATACTTTAATACTCACAAATTTTCTAGGCCGTGGGTGTGCGCTAGTATCATCTCATGGCTGAAACTTTATGCACGCTACCAAGTGCATCGACGGCAGAACGGTCTATTCATCGTGAATGCAGCATTCACATGCTACAAGCAACATAAGATCAACTATGTCGGCTTGTATACGGGCATATACGTTTTTTATGTTGATAAACGTTACACTAGGCTATACCATGCTTGGCGTGTATTTTCTTGGAAAAGGCTAAGTGCAGGTCACAATCCTGGGAGCAGGAGCATTTGGTACGGCAGTGGCCACTGCTTTAAGCAAGGCTGCTGAGAATGTTTTGCTCTGGAGTCGCAGTCAGCAAGTTGCTGACGAGCTGCTCAGCACAAGAGTAAATGCTAGATACCTGCCAGGTTTTGAAATCCCTGCAGATGTAAAGGTTACGTCTTCCATTGAAGTAGCTCTATCGAATGCGGCCATCGTGTTGCTGTGTGTACCCACGCAAGAACTGCGTAATTTGTGCGGTGAAATACAAGATTCTAACCATCTAGCCTCGAATACACCCATACTTGTGTGCAGCAAGGGAATAGAAAACAAATCTTTGCAGCTAGCAAGCGAGATTATTGAAGAACTGCTTCCTGCCCACCCCGTATATGTTTTATCAGGCCCCGCTCTCGCTAGGGAAATCATACTCGGCCTACCATGCACCATGGTATTAGCTGGCCGCGCACAGGAGAAAGCTGCAGCACTGGCAGCACGGCTCAATAGCCCTGCAATGTTTATAGTTCCTGGTGAAGATTGGGTTGGCGTTCAAATTGGCGCTACCATGAAAAATATAATCGCAATAGCATGCGGCATTATCATAGGAAGGGGGTTAGGAAACAATGCAGCATCTATGGTTGTGGTTCAGGGTTTGGCGGAAATACGGGCCATGTGCACAGCAAAAGCGGGCAACGCTGACTTTGAAACAATCGCTGGTTATGCTTGCTTGGGAGACTTGGTACTAACCTGTATGTCGCCTGGTTCACGAAATATGTCTTTTGGAATTTCCGTAGGTCAAAACCGCAACATATCCTCGCTGAAAAACAGCAGCGTGTTGGTAGAAGGTGCTGCAAGCGCCCCTGCCGTGGAAAAGTTAGGGAACTCACTTGGAGTAAAGCTCCCTATCTGTTCCGCGATTTCACAGTTACTTCGCGGGAAGATGACCGTCGATCAGGTAATAGACCAAATAATCACCGGTCCTTTCCGTTGAGCATTCAAAGTTAAGCTCTCACTTGGAAACAAACCACCATTGCACACTTTCTCCACAGTAAAGACCAGTAATGTCTCATCGGCAATCGGCAATCGGCAATCGGCAATCGGCAATCGGCAATCGGCAATCGGCAATCGGC
>NZ_CP046391.1:185653-224274 GCF_012790675.1 Anaplasma platys | reverse complement strand
TCGGCAATCGGCAATCGGCAATCGGCAATCGGCAATCGGCAATCGGCAATCGGCACAGTGTACTACAACATACCCTGACTGCAACCACTATTTAACGTTAACGGCTAATGTGAGCACTGCAACTCAAGCCTATTCCTGCAGAATTCCACCATACAATAAAACATCTCAGCCGGCACAGCGCAGGCAGAGCTGACAACTCACTAAAAACCACCACCTACACTGCACCTGGACACCATAAGCACATGCTCTAGCAAATCCATACCCCACAGCCGCAACCACCCAAACACAAGGCTCAACCGCTGCAAAGCCCCAAGATCTTGAGCTTCCTATGCAGAGCTGATCTCTCCATCCCTATGAACTCTGCAGTTCTCGATACACTCCCCCCGAACCTCGACAGCTGCGTCCTAAGGTACTGCTTTTCAAACTCCTCTCTCGCCTTCCTCAAAGGCGCTGAAACTATGTGGGTAAACACATTATTAATCGGCATCCCACTGACTATCTCAGCGGGCAAGTCCTCCACCGCTATTATATCCTTCGTAGGCTGCATAATCATGACCCACTCCAACACGTTACGCAACTGTCGCAAATTCCCTGGCCAGCAGTAGGATTGCATCGCAACCAAGGCTTCCTCACTTATTCTCCTAGGGGTAAGCCCCATCTTTTTACAGATGCTCTTCATCATATACTCACAGATCTCCGGAAGATCCACACAGTACTCCGATAGCGATGGAACCCTGATGGGGAAAACACTCAGTCTATAGTATAAGTCTTCACAGAACCTCCCTAGCCTGACTTCCTCCTCTATAATTTTCGAAGAAGACGCGATAACGCGGGTATCGATTACAACCGGCACCTTTCCATTCTCCCGGTATATTCTCCCTTCCTGCAAAAGACGCATCAACCTCAATTGAACGTCATATCGCAGGTCAGTAACTTCATCTACAAATAAAGTCCCATGATTTGCCTGCTCTATAATCCCCACACCATGGGGAACAACATGGTGCAGAGAACTGTTCTCATCTTCCCTGCCAAAGATGTTTTCCAAGTAGCTGCCTTCAGGCAAAATTGCTGGACAGAAGCTAACAAATGAACACCCTCTCCGGAATTTCCTGTGGATCAGCCTGGCCACAACTTCTTTGCCAGTACCTGGAGCTCCCGTAATCAATATCCTGCTGAAAGTCGACGCAGCCTTGTTTATGGTAGCCCTCAAGTTTTTGATTTGTGGAGAATTCCCTACAAGCTCATAGTCTTCGAAAAACGCCCGCAGTTCTTCGTTTTCCCGTCTTAGCCTGCTGGACTCAACAGCGCGGCGAACCACCAGCTTAAGCCTATTTTCCGTAAATGGTTTCTCTATGTAGTCGTATGCACCAATATGTAAGGACTTCACCGCAGTAGCTATATTCCCGTGGCCACTGATCACAACAACCGGAAGGTGCGGGTACCTTTCCCTCAGTTTCTCCAACACGCTCAAACCGTCTATGTCAGAACCTTTCAGCCATATGTCAAGCAACACAACATCCGGCTCTCTTTCGTATGCAAGCTTCATGGCTGACAACCCATCAGCAGCAACCCTAGTCACGTAGTTATCGTCACGCAAGATATCTTGAATCATCGCCCTGATATCTGCCTCGTCATCTACGACGTGAACCTCGGGCGTATAAAATCTTCTCGTCTTAGACATAAACTCCACACTCTTTTAGACCAGCAAACATTCTACTCAGCAGAGTAAAAATACGCTTAACCCGGTACATAAATACGTAGCCACCAATCATCCCCTGATGATATTTACACACAGAGGTGCATTCAACCAAATAATGTAAATTTGCAACTTTTTTACAATGCTCTTACGGGAATGCACACGCATTGCCCCATAGGCTCAAGGTTTCAGCTCCTAACCAGCCACAAAGCTTAATTTCTACTTTTTCATCGAGATCTTATCCGCGTTGCGCATGTCTATCTCATTCCACATGAGCAGCCCTCCAGAATCAAGGTGGAGCTGCTTCAACTGCGCCCAGGCTTCTTTGGGCCCAGACTCCGGAAGCCTTACTCGCAAACCACTCGAGAAATCCACATTCCAGCCGCCGGTATCAAGCAGAGAGAATGAAGAAATCATTGAGCTCAGCGGCCCTTTGTCATCCAAAATATCCCTGACAAATTCAAGATGCTCTACAGCGTCATCCCCGTATACAGAAATAAGATGTGGAAAACGCCCCTCCGAGTTGACTATGACGTACCCCGCACGGTCTATTACCGAATTTATCCCGTGATGGCACCAGTTTGCGAATGCATCGTACTCTTCTATGTTTATCTTCAGCGCACCACTGGATAGAACCCGGCTTATTTTTACGTCTTTAATCCATGGACTTTGCCGCTTTATCCGCTGACTCAGCTCCTTAAGTGGCACCAAAACTATTGATCGCTCATGGTCCACCACGTCATGAATTGTGTCCTTGTCCACCATGACATTGCCCCGTACTATAACACTCCGCACAGGCAAACCTAAACTAACAAGGCCATCAGAAAGCAGGCTAAATACCTTGTCTCCGGAAATCACCAGCGGGAAAACCAAGAAAACTACCAAAACTACAAAAGCAGCGACAACCCCATATCTTGCATAGGCAAGGAACGCCTCACTCTTCAGGCTCATTATGACATTGCGGCTCTTCTGAGACAGAAATCTATACATCTCGCAACATCTTATTCCCTAACAACACACTTTGCACAACCCAACTATACGCCCTTAGCAAAAGAAACGCACAAGCTCACCTAACATTTAACACCACGTACGTTACATGGCAAGATCATGTGTACAGCACGCAAGTAAACATTACCTCGCATGCCTTGGCAAAGTGGTGCAACACTACCGCATACACATGATTTCGGTATTCCATCTAAGACCTAGTGTCCCTGTTTGTATGCACGACGCGCTTAACCGCCGGACTCTAACAAACCTTCAAACACATTCCAACAATCGGCTTCCAAAGCCTTTCCATAGACCTGGTTGACTTCCAAGACGCCACAAGGAGACGTTATATTTACTTCCAGCAGACATCCCCCAAGAATGTCTATTCCAGCAAAAACTATTCCGGCTTTTGTTATTACTTCCCCCACAGCCGAACATATTGCCTGATCACGTTCAGAAAGTACTACCTTCTCCGGTACCGCACCAACGCGAAGATTCGTCCTTACTTCCTGCTCCCTAGTAACGCGCCGTTTTATTGCCCCTACAGGCTTGCCACCCAAGAGCACAACTCTCCTATCCTCTTCTACCATGGGAATAAATCGCTGCACAACTATTGGCGCACCATACCTTTCGACCATGGTCTTGGATATTGTACATGCATCAACACCACCATAAACTCGCACTACGCCATCGCCCCCGAAACTATACAAAGGCTTCAAGACCACATCGCCATATTCTTTATAGAACTCTCTTATTTCTTCAGGACTTTCACTAACAAGCGTAGGAGGAATAAACTCGGGAAACGACAAGGGCAGCAGCTTCTCCGGAAAATTTCTAACTGCGCTCGGGCTGTTAATTATCAATACATCCCTAAGTCTTTCCAGAATGTAGGTAGTGGTAATGTAACGCATATCGAAAGGGGGATTCTGCCTGATAAACAGCAAATCCACCTCAGCCAAATTTAGACGAGACCTGTCGGACAACTTCATAGATTCGCCGCAAACCTCAGCGTTATGAACCGTAGCAATAACGTCGCCCTCACACAGAGACAAGCTGCTAGGCTCATAGAAAAAGACTTGGTGACCCCGACGATTGCCCTCCTTAATAAGCTGCGCAGTGGTGTCCCTGCAGACCTCCACCCCGGCATCCATCTGAAAAGCAGCCTTTAACAACTTTCACCCCTAGTGACGCAGCCTGCTATTCTTCAGCCTTACATAGCTAATAACTTGCTTCACACCGCGTACGCGCTTAGCTATGGCGATGACAGTGTTAAGTTCCTTCTGACTCTGCGCGATACCCATAAGGTAGACGACTCCGCCGATAGTGTTCACACTATAATTCATTGACTTGACACCAGCTCTCGCCAGAACCCTCGCTCTAATCTGCGCGCTTATCGCACCGTCTAGCGCGAGACTCTGAAGTGAAACTGCACCCTCTGAGATCGTGATCTCATTAACCACCTCTCGTACATCACGCTGCTGCCAAGCGGCCTTTTCCGCTTGAACCCGCTTGTCCGGAGTATTCACCGCACCCAATAGAAAAACCCTACCCTCACTCACCTTGACAGTGACCGCGTAGAATATACCAAGCTTTAGCAGCTCTCTGTTTATTCTGATCATTATCGAGGCATCGTCAATAACGTCACCAACAGAACGCTCCTGCATGGCGACAACCGCACCAGTGGCTACAGCGAGGCCGGCAAAAACGGCACTACAACCGGTCTGCGTCGTGACCAGCAGAACTGTGAGTATTAACGCTCGCGCCCCTCTTCCCATCTAATGTCAGAACCAATGCACAACGCTCGTTTTATAAATAAATTGTATCAATGTGTAAACTAAATAATGATCTCGGAAGCGCGTGTCCCTTATACTCTTGCGTATGCTGCGGCTTCCTCATAATTCTTTGTATCATATAATGCAAGCACGGCTTTCAATGCCCGTTAAAACTGTCTGATGGCAAACGTGTAAAGTTGCACAAATCGGTGAGCTATCACAAACACACGAGAATTATAATGTGAAAAGCCCTGTACTGTCGGCCTAGGTATAGTCGCAGCATAATTTTTTCCGATTGGGAAATATTGTGGTAAAAGTTAGGCAGGTCTTCGAGAGTATTTTTATGAATGCATATAGAACTCATCTGTGTAACGAGTTAAATTCATCACACATAGGACAAGAAGTGACCCTATCTGGTTGGGTATTCCGCAAACGTGACCACGGGGGAGTTTTCTTCATAGATTTAAGGGATTTTTACGGCATCACACAGCTAGTGTTGAATGAGTCGTCAGATAAAGACCTCTTGGATGGCGCTCGCTCAACAAGCTTTGAGAGCGTTGTAACCGTAAAAGGCGTTGTCACGCCGCGCAGCGAAGACACAGTAAATGAAGATTTAGACACTGGACACATAGAAGTCATAGTGCATTCCTGGCACGTAGAATCAGCGGCTGACCAGCTGCCAATTCATGTACCTACCAGTACCAGCTATCCCGAAGATTTACGGCTAAAATACAGGTTTTTAGACCTGCGCTGCGATGAAGTAAAAAGGAACATGCTCTTGAGGTCCGCGGTGATTTCCGAAATTAGAAAATCCCTGGAAAGCCGCGGCTTTGTTGAAGTACAAACACCTATCCTAACCGCGTCTTCCCCAGAAGGAGCGCGCGATTATCTGGTCCCCAGCAGGAACCATCCCGGAAAGTTTTACGCGCTTCCACAAGCTCCGCAAATCTTTAAGCAACTGCTCATGGCCAGCGGCTTTGACAAGTACTTTCAGATAGCCCCTTGCTTTCGCGATGAAGACTCCCGGGCAGATAGATCTCCAGGAGAGTTCTACCAATTAGACATGGAAATGGCCTTTGCTAACCAGGAGGACGTATTTGCGGTAATGGAGCCCGTTTTGTATGGCGTTTTCGCTAAGTTCTCACATGGGAAAAAGGTTTCACAAGAATTTCCCCGCATTACCTACAGAGACTCTATGCGCCTCTATGGCACCGATAAACCTGACTTGCGTAATCCACTAATAATATCGGACGTGTCAGATGTGTTCAGCACGTCCAACTTCAAAACATTCCAGGAAGGCGTCGCTAACGGGCGCGTAGTACGAGCTATTCCGGCACCGAACACTTCTGAGCAAGCTCGCAGCTTTTTCGATAACAAAGTAGAATACGCTAAAAAGATAGGAGCATTGGGACTTGGCTACATAACATTTGGTCTTGATAATGTGGCAAAGGGACCCGTTGCCAAATTCTTGAGTGATGCAGAATTGTCAAAAATCCAAACAATAGCGGGTATAAGAGCCGGCGGCAGTGTATTTTTCGTGTGTGACAAGGAAGAAAAGGCCAATGAGCTTGCAGGATCCATCAGAACACTACTGGGAACCGAGTTAAAGCTCATTGAAGAAGATGTGTTCAAGTTCTGCTGGGTGGTAGACTTCCCGTATTTTCAAAAGGAACCTAATGGGCAGCTTGGCTTCTCGCATAACCCATTTTCCATGCCACGCGGAGGAATGGATGCGCTGTTAAACGAAAAACCGCTAGATATAGTCGCATATCAGTATGACATGGTATGTAATGGGGTAGAGATATCAAGCGGCGCCATTAGAAATCACAAGCTGGATCTTCTATATAAAGCATTTTCGATGGTGGGTTATTCGCAAAGTGAAGTTGATAATAAGTTCGGATCACTGACAAGGGCTTTCAGGTTTGGGGTTCCTCCACACGGCGGCACGGCACCTGGGATAGATAGAATAGTCATGTTGCTAGCCGATGTTCCCAACATACGCGAAGTAATATACTTCCCTTTGACTCAAACAGGAGAAGACTTGCTAATGGGCGCTCCCTCCACAGTGGATCCAAACTGTTTAAAGGAACTGTCAATCATGCTCAATTTGAAAGCGAAAACTTCACAGGGCTAGCCCGGCTAGGGCGCCAGATCAACTTGTTGACATACGTTAACAGATGCTGCACTTCGCTATCTTGGGGCACGGGCCATGGCCGCAAGTCATTTGTCCGTCACACGTCGCTCTATGCGCTGAAGAAAACAAAATTGCACTGTCACCGACGTGCTGTGGTGCAGATGAATCATCAGCGTGCATCAACGCCCGGATTCAGACCTCAACAGCAAATTTAAAACCCGCACGGCTCCGGTACATAAAATACGTCAACACGTAGCTCAAGAACCTCAATCAATTAGCGCCACTTTGTATTAATGGAACTTACCCAAGGCTAACGAGAAAAATACCATTCCCCACGCCATATTTGATAATAGCCTGACAATGGTCCCATAATTTGACAGGTGCGTGCCGCAGCTCTATATGCCAGTGCTGGGCGCGTGCTGCATAACCCATTTATGCCGTGTTAGGTATAATTATTAAGTAAAAATTAACTTATACACTGTTGAATACTGCACCTGCAGTGAATAGGATGCCCGGAGTCTCTATGAAGCCCCCCATTGCTGTCATGTTTGATTGGTGCAACACTATAGTTACCGAAACGGTTAACCGGGAGGCAGTTGCTAGAATAATGCGTGATATGAACATTGGCGATGTCGACATATCGGAGATACCACTTGCGCCTTTGGCAGCTGAGAAGTACCTGCAGTTATGTCTTAGGAACAGGTGGCAGGATTTCAAAACAAAGTACAAGAACGCTTTTGGCTCCTGGTTGGGCACTCTTCTACCTAACAGAAACGTACATGAACTATTAGAGTTACTCTATAAAAACAATGTTAGAATGGGAATAGTAAGCAACAAGCGGGGAACTCAGCTCCGCGATGAAGTGCGCAGCCTAGGATTGACAAGATATTTCTCGGTAATACTGGGAAAAGGCGATACAGTAGAGAGTAAGCCATCTCCAGAGCCCATCTTTGTGGCATTGGAGTCTATGGGAATTGCTCCGGGGGAGAGAGTGTTTTTCGTTGGGGATAGTGCGACTGACGTTGTAAGCGCAAGAAGGGCGAATTGCTACCCTATTGCTTTTGCCAATGATTCGATAAAGGGCGTTATGTCATTTCCCAACTTCGAAAATCTGGGCAATTTTGTTGCGGAGCTGCTGGGCCAAAGATTATGGAACGTTACGTAATAGCTAGCCTGCCCAGGAGGGTGTTGGTATATCTGGTAGACAAAGCAATAATATCGGTGATATTTGCGCCTATTTTCATCCTAATACACAAAGACAGCATGCTTTCCTTTATGTCCTTTATGGTAGTAACGTGTGCATACCACACATGCCTCACATATAAATATACAGCCACCATTGGTCAAAGGCTCTTTAGGGTACGCGTTGTGAGCTGCAAAAATCAACACGTCAACAATGCGTTGGTCGCTTTCGACAGGGTGTTATTACAATTCCTCTGCCCCACACTATCTACACTACTGTCTGGAGCTGTTACGACTTTAAGTCCCGGCGTACCGCTGCTAAGCGCGGTTCTAACCCTGCATGTATTAGTGATCTTCTTTTGGGCATGCTGGTATTTAACCGCCGCATTTGTTCCACAAAAACAAACCATACACGACTGGCTTTGTGGCACCGTAGTAGTAACCGAGGGAACCTAAGAACTATAGTACAGAGATTGCTTTGCCACACCACCTTTAGAACAAAACCACCTTTAGAACAAACACACACAGTGTGGGAACCGGCCTTCCATTGCCATTTTAGCGGGCTAGCATATTTCAAACAGCATTTATGTCCTAGCGAGTCCATGCACAGTTGCATCCGTAAATATTAGGCTTTATATTGTCTACAGGGAAGTATCGCGGTATATTCCTGTCTCATCTTACAAGTCTGGTAAAAAACATATGGATGATAGGCTGATTTACCACTTCGGGAGAAGTCGGTGTGATGGTGGGGCACACCTTGCCCACTTGCTTGGGGGCAAAGGAGCTGGTCTTGCAGAAATGTGCAACATTGGCGTTAGCGTTCCCCCAGGTTTTACCATATCAACATCAGCCTGCAGTTTATTTCAGAAAACCAGACAGTTGCCGGATAAAGTTTTACAAGGGCTTCCTGCTGCCCTGGAACTTTTGGGCAATGAAGTAGGTTTGGAGTTTGGCAACCCTGATCGTCCACTGTTAGTGTCTGTACGCTCTGGAAGCGTTCAGTCCATGCCGGGTATGTTAGATACAATACTCAACGTTGGACTTAATGACGAAGTTGTGGACAAGTTGAAGTCAACTCAAGCAAGGTTTGCATACGATAGCTATAGGCGTCTGATAAAAATGTACGCAACATCCGTACTACGGCTGGATGAAGGAGTATTTGAAGACGTAAACTCTGCAAAACAAAAAGCTTCGGGAACGGCTGAGCCATATGATGCAGACCCCGATGCAATGGCAGCCATGGTAGAGGAATACAAACGGATTATACTAACGCGTACCGGACAGGAATTCCCACAGGATGTTAATGTCCAGTTGCATAACTCGATAAGCGCCGTGTTTGGATCGTGGACGAATAGCCGCGCAGTTTCTTACCGGAGTGTTTACGGTATCCCCGCAACCATAGGCACTGCTGTCAATGTACAGTCTATGGTATTTGGTAACATCAGCAACAACTCGGCAACTGGGGTAGTGTTTACCCGGAATCCCTCAACCGGAGACAAGGAAATGTTCGGTGAGTTCCTAGTTAATGCTCAGGGAGAAGATATAGTTTCAGGGCAAAAAGACCCAGTACCAATAAAGGTAATGGCAGATGTGATGCCAGAAGCTTACCGGGAGTTAAAAGAGGTGTGTGCCAAGTTAGAAAAACACAATAGAGACATGCAAGACATCGAGTTTACCGTACAGGACGGAAAATTGTGGATCTTGCAGACGAGAGACGGTAAACGCAGCGCTCAAGCCGCTGTCTGCGTTGCTGTTGCCATGGTCAAAGAGGGATTGATTTCCGCCGAGGATGCGATAATGCGCATTGATACGCGAACTCTCAGCGGGTTGCTACACCCAACTCTCGAGAAAGGAAACGACAACGTTATTGTCGGCAGAGGGCTTCCTGCGTCTCCAGGGGCTGCCTCCGGTTACGTAGCATTTACTTCAAGTGACGCCGAAGAGCTGAAAAGGCAAGGGAAAAATGCCGTTCTGGTAAGACAGGAAACCAGTCCTGAGGATATCAGTGGAATGATATCTGCCGTCGGGGTTCTGACCTTGAGAGGCGGGATGACATCACATGCAGCTGTGGTGGCACGGGGAATGGGCAAGCCGTGCATCTGCGGCGCCAACAGTTTGTGCATAGATGAAAGCGGACAATTTTTCTTCAATGAGAACAACTTGAAAATAAAGCGCGAGGACAGCATCACCATAAACGGCAGCACTGGTGAGATCATTTTGGGAGCAGTGCAAACTGTAACTCCGTCACTGCCCGAGACTTTCCACGAATTAATGTCGTGGATAGATAGCACTCGCACCATGGGTATCTGGGCAAATGCAGACACTGTTGAGGATCTTGCCGCAGCTAAACTGTTTGGTGCCGAGGGAGTTGGGCTCTGCAGAACCGAGCACATGTTTTTTTCAGACAATAGAATCACCACCGTCCGGGAAATGATCTTGGCGAGCGATAAGCAAGAGCGTGTTAAGGCACTAGATCGCATTGGGGCGATGCAAAGGCAAGACTTCAAGGATATGTTCAAGTTTACCGGAGGGAAACAACCTCTGACCATTAGATTGCTTGACCCGCCACTGCACGAGTTTTTACCAGCTAGCCCTGAGGTTTTTGAGGGCATAGCCAAGACGATGGAAAGGTCTTTGGATTACGTAAAGCACAGAGTTTCCACCCTGCTTGAAAAGAATCCTATGCTTGGCCACCGTGGCTGTAGATTAGCAATCTCCTACCCAGAAATATACGAAATGCAAGCAAGAGCAATTTTTGAAGCGGCGCAAGAGCTCAAAGACGGTGAGGGGTTGGACATAGTTCCCGAAATTATGATTCCGTTCGTCATGGACGAGCAAGAAATAGTGATAGTGAGCAACATCATAAAGGATGTAGCTCTGAAGTTTCACGGCATCCAGTACAGGGTAGGAGCTATGATTGAGTTGCCAAGAGCGGCATTATTAGCTGATAGGTTAGCTAAACATGTTGATTTCTTCAGCTTTGGCACCAACGATCTTACTCAGACTACCATGGGTATTTCTCGTGATGATTCGTCAAAATTCACTGAGCACTACATAGATTCCGGGGTGTTTTCATCAGATCCCTTTGAGGCTTTGGATATCGACGGCGTAGGCAGACTCATTACTATCGCTGTGGACTTAGTTCGCAAATCTGGTAGAAACATCAAAATGGGTCTTTGTGGCGAGCATGGTAATACTCCCCAAGCTATGAAACTTTGCTCTGAACTTGGGATAAACTACGTTTCGTGTTCCCCTTACAAAGTGCCTGTTGCAAAGCTCCTGGCAGCGCAGCGTGCGATAAAAAACAAGAGTGAGGCTTAGTCTTGTACCAACGGCTTGAAGGGCGGCGGCCCTTCCCAAACTCGCGCACGTCGTGAGTCTGCACCGTTAGTGGAGCACATTGGACAATCCACCAGCTGTGTACTTTGTGTGATACCCAGGGTATTTACTTCCATGTGTTTTATGCTATTAATGAGCTTCTTGTGCTGTAGATCGAGCTATCGTGGGGTTTTCTTGTTGCGGAGCAAACGTTTGGCTGCCGGTTGTGCTGCTGCTGCCGTTCGTGTCTTCGGCGTTGATACTTGGATTTAGGCGTGTACCCCACTCGCAGGAAGTTCTGTCCATCCTGGCCTCTACAGTGTTATTCCCTGTTGCGGCATACTTGGGATTCCGCGCCATAAATGGCGCACCTTCCGGACTATTGAAGTATAACCTATCCTCTAAACTGACGTTAGCATTCGCTCCCGAGGCTTTTGGTGTGGTGTTTAGCATTCTGGTATCGCTGCTGTGGGTAATAACAAATATTTACACCATAGGCTACATGAATAATGTCTACGGAAAAGGCAATGATCGCTCAGTATTCTACGCATGCTTTGCAGCTAGCATAGGTTGCACTATGTGCATCGCCTTTGCGGCTAATATCGCCACCATTTTTATCTTTTACGAAATGCTGACACTGTGCACATATCCCCTAATAACCCACGGACGTAGCCAAAAGGCACTTGAAAGCGGCAGTGCGTACATAAAAACTTTGTTGTGCTCTTCTGTTCTTCTGTTTCTACCGCTTGTAGTTCTGGTATGCTCCGTGTCTCCTGCTGAGCTGTTTAGCTCTGACTATTTAGTTGCCGAAAAAAGGCCTGACCTCATTCCTCTGCTGTCAGTACTGCTGTGCTATGGGGTTGCGAAAGCCGCGATTATGCCTTTGCACACATGGTTGCCCAGAGCAATGGTCGCTGCAACACCGGTTAGTGCTCTGCTACACGCAGTAGCCGTAGTGAAGTCTGGGGTATTTACTATAGCGAAGATTACAGTTTACGCCCTGGGAGTACAGGGAATGTACAACATATGTAACAGCGCAAATGGAGCAGTAAACAGCGGGACTTTACACGTAAATGTGCTGATGTATGCTTCGATCGCGACGATTCTTTTGGGCTCTTTATGCGCTATAGCCCAAACAAATCTTAAGAAATTGCTTGCCTACTCCACTATCTCCCAGCTGTCATACATTACTCTAGCTATCTCACTGTATACCGACGGCGCTATGTCGGCTGCACTGTTGCAAATGGTTGGGCATGCGTTTGCAAAGATAACATTATTTTTCGCGGTCGGGGCAATATATGCATCTACGGGCCGTACTATGATATCAGAGCTCACTGGCCTGGGTAAAGCTATGCCTTTAACACTAGCCATGTTTAGCTTAGGAGCTTTCGCTATGATAGGCATCCCGCCTGCTGGCACAATATGGGGCAAGTTTTACATACTTTCGGAGGCACTTAGACAAGACAACTATCTCGTTGTAGGCACCGTGCTGCTCAGTACTTTACTGAACACATTGTATTTTATCCCCCTGATCTTTAGGGCATTCTTCATTAAGGGTGAAGACGTCTCTGTAATTAAGGAAGCACCACTACCGCTGCTTCTTGCCATGTTGGCGACATCCCTGGGGACGCTTTTCTTGTTCTTCAAACCTGATGCAGTTTCCGGAGTTATGGCAACAGTAGGAACGCAGATACATTTTTAAATAGAACACACAAATCACAAAAACAAAAAACGAAACAGCTTTCAAGCCTTGCCGCACTCGGGTACGAAAATGGCGCCGAAGACAAGCGTCCTGACCACGAGAGAATGCCAAGTACTTTAAAAGGCCCAATGATAAAACCTAAAGGTAGCTATGGATGAGAAACCTGAATTTAAGAATCACACACCCATGTTTTAAAACAACACAAAGCAAAATGTGCTCACCACATTACTGCGTAAATCTAAACAGAAGACACAAGCGGCCTCAGCGTGGCACCAATATTCTCAGAGGGAAACGCACGCACTCAATAGTGATTATCACCAACACCGTACCACTATCTCAACACCAATCACCATTCATGAAAAACAATTATGCCTCACTGACAGCACAAAGCTGGATCGATGCTCCTGCACTTCAGGTGTATAGTACTCCTAGCCATCTCAATTTGACAAGATGCCAGCTTCTAAGCAATCATTGGCAGTTCGACGGCACGCGCAACGAAAGGGTGCAGATGTCCGTAACCTCCTCCCCAGTCTTTGGTGCCCGCAGCATCAAACTTACTGGTTATTTGCTGTTTGATAGCCTGCAGCCGGCAGGACAGGGAGCATGGCTCAGTATTGCTTGAGAAAATAGCAACCGAATGGGCTCACAGGGTCAAATGTGTTAGACACGCAGTGTAACGAAAGGCTGACTCTTCGGTAAAAAACTTGGTAATAACAAGCGTTTATAATAGTGGCATGTCCAGGGCTTGTCGCCTTCTAGGTTGTTTCCTGCTTGCATAGTAGGTTGTATGCACGGGCTGACAGCGCGGGGTTTTGCAACACTATTGTGTTGACTTGGTTGTGCTATTAAACTAGCCTTTTCGTAACGCAGCGCAGTTTTCGTATGGTTCCTGGTGGCTTTAATTTCAACAGAGTTGCTACTTCAGTACTTTTAGCATCTTTTATAGTACTTATGGTTAGTAATGTGGTGGATCTTTTGTATCGTCCCACACATGAAGAAACCCGAGGTTATACTGTGGATGTCCCCGAAGAAAAAACTGAGGGTGAAGCCGCAGCCCCTGACGTGGTCGTAGACATCGTGGCGCTCTTAGCAGACGCCAATGTGGAAAGGGGGCAGGTTGTGGCCAAGAAGTGTTCAGCGTGTCATACTTTTAATGAAGGAGGGCCTAACAGAGTGGGGCCAAACCTCTGGGGGATAGTTGGATCACCAAAAGCTCATATGCAAGGGTTTTCGTATTCTAAAGCAATGTTAAATAAGGGGGGCCACTGGACAGAAGAGGAGTTGTTCAAGTATCTCACCAACCCAAAAGGCTTTGTTGTAGGCACAAGGATGGTATTTCCTGGACTACCAAAACCTAGGGACTGTGCAGACCTGGTGGCATATCTGAAAACCCTAAAATAAGACGAACCAACAATGTAGGCCAAAACAAAGGAGTCGGGGCCCGTTGCTTTGAGTGAGACAACAGCGTGAGGCATCCAAGGTTTCCAAAACACAGGGACATTACCAACACGCAAACATACATAATAAGAACACCACAAAAAAGGCAAGCAACTATGCCCGCGCATGAGCACAAAAGAGTGTCGTCCTGCCGCTTTACCGCAAGCCAACATGAGACATTTCCTGGATTTCTAAAACCCCAGGACAGTGTCAGTCCGCAAGCATTTTCTAAAAACCCCGAAACAATGCTAGCAAAGCACTGGCAGCGCACAAGTACCTGAAGACGAGGTGTCATATTCGCTTTTGCGAGAAGCGCAGCGCTGACTTCGCGTTTTACATCATGTCCCTTCCCAGCTATGTGACATACACATTCCCGTTACCGCCTCTCATTGCACGCTACGGGGAAAAAAGATACAATGAGCTCCTGGGAGTTTATATTTGCAACTGCTTATGCGTGAAAAGAGGTTGTTAACTTTAGAAGATGGTTCCCACCTGGCTTACCTGAAGGCCGATTTCGGGAGTAGCGTAACAGTCGTTTTCTTCTGTGGCTTCCGCTCCAGCATGCTTGCAACAAAGGCTTCCGCCATCTACGACCATTGCATTGCTAATAAAACCAATTGTGTAGTTTTCGACTACCTAGGGCACGGGGATTCTAGCGCTAACTTTGAGGACTGTTGCCTTAGTGATTGGAGAAAAAACTGTGATGTTGTAATTGAGCAGCTGACCGACACACCCCTGGTGGTGGTAGGGTCAAGTATGGGAGGTTGGTTGGCGCTTCACGCAGCGGCAGATCATCCCCACAGAGTTCTCGGTCTCGTAACGCTGGCCGCTGCCCCGGACTTCACTGAAGATGTGGAAAGTTCTATGTCTACAGAAGACAGAGTATTGCTGGAGAATGACGGAAAGGTGGAGCTTCTGGTACATGATTGTAGTTATTTGATCACCAAAAAGCTACTCAAAGACGGCAAAAACCATTTGCTACTTAACCGAGATATCATCCCAGTTAAGTGCCCAGTGGTGCTAATTCACGGTATGCAAGATGTCACGGTTCCTTATGAGCACTCCATTACTGTTGCCAAGAAGCTTCAGTCATCTGATGTTAGCGTTCAACTGCTGAAGTCCGGCGACCATAAGCTGAACGAACAGCCAATGCTAGATAGAATCCAAAGAATAGTACACTGCGTGGTGGCTAAAGCCGCTAAAAGCATCACATAACAACGAGCTCTGTGTCCCACGTGGGACGTCTTGGGTGTTTTCAGCGGAGGAAGATGGCTTAAGAAACTTTGGCCTACATCCTTTATTGTTCTTATGTTGAGTACCAAAACTGCTCAATCATCGATACTTGCAAAGTTTGCTAATATGGCAAAGGGCGCTCACGAATTTGGCATTGCCACCGACTTCTACCATCCTGATGTCTATCAATGGAAAATATATTCACACAACCTGGTTGCGCGATTAACAGTGTAGTGCCCCAGCTAGGCAAGAACAATTTTGACTTTTGTTTTGTGGATGCACAGTTGTTGTTTTGGTGTTACCAGAAAAATCCCCACAGTAGCGAACACCACCACCTCGGGTCGTTAGTCTCGTTGAACTGCATTTTATAGTGACAGTGGATACTGCACCAAGAATTTTCCCAAAAGTATACAGTATCGACCTATGTTGCACATTTTGCATTTGCATGCTTTATTATGGCTAAGTGAAGTACCACCCTGCCATGGACATTACCACTACCTAATGGATCACAGTTGCCCACAAACACTGCCCGGGTAATAGGCCATTGGCCGTTGTTGGCCTTGGCGGTTTTACTTCCGAAATGTGCGGAGCGGAAGCATCACATATCTACAGTTACTGCAGGTCTAAAAACATCGAATGCAAGTGTTTGACTATCTGGGACATGGCGTCTCGAGTGGCGAATTCAAGGTTACACTATGAGTGATTGGATTGATAACTGCTGTCAAATAGTAGAAATTTGGCATCCAAGCCCCTTATTCTTGTGGGGACCAGTATGGATGGTTGGCTCATGCTACTGCCCTGAAATATTCCAAACAAGTGCGTGGAATGGTCGGAATGGCCCCTCCCCCGATTTTACTGAGAATCTTGGTATAAACGAAAATGATATTGCATAGGCAACGAAAACCTGGCTGGTTACATCTTATGTAAAAAGGGTCTGCAGGTTCATGGGGATGGACCCGACAGAAAGCGATACAGCGGCTTCTGCCTTTGACAAAGAAAAGAGCACAGAAGTCCTCAAAACGGAAACCGTAACTATAAACAAAAAAGGACGCCCTTACACAGTGACACAGCGATTACCGCGAGATGCAAGCAAACACTACGTCCTCAACTTGGAGGAAATTCCTGTAACCTGCAGTACCGTGTTAGTGCAGTGTAGCCAACACGGCAAGTCCCTACAGTATCTCGGTAACACTTGCGAAAAAATGAAAAAAACCAGTCCCATTGACAACCTTATCAGGTCTAGCAACCACCTTCTGAATGACCCGTACCCTCTGGAAATTGCTTTCAGCGCGATAGAGAGCTATATTGCACAGGAAGAGGGTGACTCATAATTGTGGTGCTCAAGTGCCCTAACTTAGGGTCTTTTCCCAATCAACAGTAGCGCTATTTCCGCACAAAAAGCAACTGCAATCCCTGCTAGGCTTCAGGGTTTGAATAAACCGCGCTACTAAAACTCTCTTGCAAGTTGTTTGCCACGCAACAAGAACTCCATCCCCCATTGAAGGGAAGCAAAACCCTAACTATCAAAACATTATCAATCAGAACCACGTCTCACATTTCTGTCACCATATGCTACATGCTTAAGTAAACCCAAATTGTTTCTTCTGGCATTTGCCACCAGAAAGCCTCGTGATAAAGCATGTGACCTGTTACACGAGTAGCTAACCAGCTGCACTATGCTTTTTGCTCCTGCGAGACAGTAGCACGTTCCCTGCAGGCAACAACAATAACTATTGGCAAGCCATATCCATTTGTTTTGCTCTCCATTACGCAAGAAGAGCATGCCCTTTTGAAGTTTAAAACACCATCCACGATTGACCCTTGTATTCACAGTCGCTGCTGTAGCAAAGCTTTTTATAAACAACAAAATGACTATCTGCATCAGTAATGCTTATTCATTTCCGCTTTCAACCCAAGGACCTTGCACAGGGTGAGGCATGCCCCTCACAGAACTTTTGCTGAGTCTGGCAATAAACACCCAACCTGCCGCGTTGTCTTCAGCAGTAGAAAGTTCTTGGTGTCGAACCGTAGTTATAAATCAGATCTCCACCAGCATATTCTTATAACTCTCTGCCATATCTATTTGCTTTTTTAACGCAATAGTGAGCTTCGTTACAGAGGAGAAGCACGCATACATTACACAACAACCACATACTATTCCTCGACAATGCTCCCACAATCCCCAATCACTGATAAGCGCGGCAGAAAGATGTACAATTTCGCAAGGTTGGTATCCCCATGCTATTTCCGCGACGTCCATACTGCTCTCAACCCCACAATGAGCTGAATGCAGATTGTGAAGATGGGTAACAATCTCCAGATAATACCCCCACTCCTCATGCACTTCACACCGTATGAGCACAGAAAAAGGCTCTTTTAGGAGCACAATGGATCATGCAACTAAACAATCGGTCGACTCATCTCTCCGCCATACCAATTACTGCCTTCAGCCTAATAGGAGCGGATGACACACAGATCGCAACTATGAGCAACAACTTCCAGATAAAACCTTCTTTTTCTCCTGAACCTCAAAAACTTACTTCACGCAGGAAAGTTCTTCGCTCAGAAAAATAGTGTGTTCCTAAACGACATCGCCATCAGGGCAATTGCTCCCCCTCTAGTACTCCACATGTCACAGGCCTCGTTAGCAAAAAGATAAACCCGACGATAAAGTGTTGCCGAATACGTGCGAAAACAGGCAATTATTTATCATAGCTAATCCCAGTGTAACCTTACACTGGCCTTTGTGTTGGCATTATCTCATCGCTTTTCGTTGAGGACACCAACATGCAGCAGATCTTGTACACATAAAGTGGGAGCATCGCCAGATACAAAGAACTTCCCCCAAGGTAACAAAGGGCCCGCTTCCTTGAGTGCTACACTTTAATAAACGATTCTTAATATTCCTAGCCTCACAGCCAACGTGCAACAATCAAAAACCTTAATTTAGTCCTTCCCAACGTTAGGACTGACCGCCACACCTCAGAGCACAGACATATGAGAACATAAGCGAAAATCGCTAACAGCCCTCAAATAACAATGTTATTAGCTGGAAACAAAAACGGCACCAGTAAGACCTGTAACAACGATACTAATGCTAAATAAAACGCGCCCCGCCCATTGCACACAAAAAACCAGCAACGGTGGCACCTGTGCAACAGAAAAACCAGAAGGACACGACCTGCGAGTGGGCGGTAACAGACTCGAACTGCTGACTTCCTCGGTGTAAACGAGGCGCTCTACCAACTGAGCTAACCGCCCCTTCGACTACTGTAAACCATAAACACTGCTACTGCAATAAGGAACTTCTTATCTCATAACGCCTATCAATACCACACTGCCAACAAGCACCTAACACCGTGTTCACCAACAAATACGCTATGGTCATGGGGCCTACCCCTCCAGGAACTGGAGTAATAGCCGATGCTATAGGCTGAACACCATTAAAGTCAACATCCCCAACAAATCTGTTTTTTCCTTCTTGGGTAATCAAATTTATCCCCACATCTATCACTACAGCTCCTGGCCGTATCCACTCCGCCTTAACAAGGGCTGCCCTACCTACGGCAGCTATAACTACGTCGGCCCTTTTACAGTGTTCTACTATGTCCGCGGTGCCTGAATGCAGGATGGAAACAGAGCAGTTTTCGTACAACAACAACAGCGCTGCTGGCTTGCCTACTATATTGGATCTCCCCAATACAACTGCATTGCTACCTGACAAATTGGGACGCACTTTCTTAACGAGGTGAATGCACCCTTGCGGCGTACACGGGATCATACAGTCCATCTGCCCCGTCAACAGCTTACCTGCATTAGCGTTGTGAAATCCGTCAACGTCCTTTTCCGGGCTAATGGTATTAATTACCAGCGTTTTGTCTATATGCCTCGGAAGCGGCAACTGCACTAGAATACCGTGGACTCCCTTGTCACGGTTCAACTGATCAATAACACTTAACAATTCTTCTTGCGTAGTTTCCACGGGGAGCTCAATAGTCTTGGAATCCAACCCAAGCTCCGTTGCCTTTTTCTGTTTATTTCCCACATACAACTTACTGGCAGGATCATTGCCAACGATAATCACTACCAACGAGGGCACTACACCGTGTTCTTTTTTTAGATCAATAATTACCTGTCCAAGACGCCCTAAAAGTTCTGCTGCTGCAAGCTTCCCGTCTATTACCTTACCAAGTTCACCCATAGTCACCGTTTTTCACCTCGAAGTTTTGCAAGCTCATCAATGGCCCTGTTGGGAGAGCAAGAAGCGCAGATACACCCGGCCAATTTCACTCAACAGTGGACACATACAGCAACATTGAACAGAAGTATACAAAAATACATTAGATATCTCTTGCGGACAACACCGTACACCTGGCCATCACCAAGGAACACCACACCAGCATGACGTTTAAGGCAAAAATTTGTAGCGCGCCTCCTTTGTGGCTTAGGCCCGAAAGGGGAACAGTAGTTACACTCTGGCGAATTTCTTTTCGATAAACTTTTTAAGCGCAACCTGCCTGCAGGTTTTCACCCTCTCCGCACTAAGTATGTCGCCTATTTGCTGCGCAGTTTTCTCTGCGTCTTCATTCACTATTACGTAGTCGTAGTAGTAGCAATGGCTAATTTCAAAAGCAGCCCCCTTCAGACGTACTTCCACCGCTGTAGAATCTTCGCGGCTTCTGCTGCGGAGTCGCCTACTGAGCTCCTCCATGGACGGCGGTATTATAAACACACTTACCACAGCCTTCTTCATTATGTCCATCAACCGGAATGCGCCCTGCCAGTCGATGACGAAAAGGGTATTAGTGCCATTCCTAATGTTCTCTTCTACACACTTCCTAGGTACACCGTATAAGTTTCCGAAAACCTCAGCGTGTTCCAACATTTCACCAGAGTCACACAGCCTGCTAAACTCTTCTTTGTTCACAAAAAAATAGTCCTTGCCATTAACCTCCCCCTCACGCGGCAACCGCGTGGTCACAGAAACAGAACGAACTATATTGTTGCCTTTGTCCCGCACAAGCATGTTGGAAACTGTTGTCTTCCCACAGCCCGACGGAGAAGACAACACGAGCATGATGCCCTCACTTTTCAACTTGTCTGCCAATTTAAAACCTAAAACCGGTGATATCTAGAAGGACCCGTTATATCACTAATAAACTAACACATTCAACCAATAAGCTGAGATTGCGTTATTACCCAGGCTGGAAATAGCAGTGGCAGCTGCTATGAAAACACACTTATATTTCAACGGCACCCCAAACAGTTGTTCAAATATATACAAGCCACAACCACTCGGTCACGATGAATCCCATATTTCGTTGCGGGATCCCCACCGTGACATTGCGAATATACAACGCCCGACAACGCACATATTGTTGCCTATATGCCAAAGCAACTTACCAGATATCCATCTATAACTTATATAGTGATGCTCAGCCTTCTATGGATCGAATCTTAGTGTTGTTCTTTAACTGTAACTATGTTACCCTTCCGCCTATGCGTGGGGCTTATTTATGCAATGAACAATTTTGTTCGTAGGCTGCAATCGTCGCTCTGGTACATGGTGTGTTTGTGTGTGCTCTCAGCGTCCATAGGCCTGTTTTATTCCTTATATGCGTCGCCTGCTGATTACCGACAGGGCGAAGTGGTGCGTATAATGTACTTGCACGTGCCAGCGGCATGGATATCGCTAGGCGCGTATGCGGCTATTGCGACGTTAAGCATCTTTGCATTGTTAAAAAAAAACTACGAGTTTCCCATCCTAGCCCGAGCTCTTGCGCCAGTAGGCGCATGTTTTACCCTAGTGTGTCTGATGGCTGGTAGCCTATGGGGAAAGTACACTTGGGGCACATGGTGGGTTTGGGACGCGCGCTTAACGTCCATGCTGTTGCTGTTCTTTTTGTACATTGGGTACACGTCATTATGGAACTTGTTCGAAGATCATCACAGGGCGGCCAGAGTTACTTCTCTGTTTGCGGCATTTAGTGCGATAAACATCCCTATCGTAAAGTTTTCCGTCAATATATGGACAACGTTGCATCAACCCTCGAGCCTGCTGCGCAGGGGTGGCGTTGCCATTGACGTTTCCATGTTAATTCCCCTGGCGTTGATGTTTGTGGCATTGTTCACGCTGTTCGCGATACTCACTGTGCTGCGTGCCAACACCCTGCTATTACAGAAGGAGGCCAGGGAGCATATGTATAAATTTTATAGACAGTAGCATGATAGGAACTTTGTCAGGCATCGTGGACGAAGTGTTGGACAATGGAGTGATACTCACTGTTGGCGGCATTGGCTACATTGTGCACGTTTCCTATAGAACCTTAACTAACTGCCAACGGGGTGATGCCCTTAAGCTATATATTGAGACTCACGTAAACCGTGAAGGAGTGCCGCAGCTTTACGGCTTTGTTGACACCGAAGAGCGAAATTGTATGAAAGCGTTGATAAAGGTAAGTGGCATAAATTACAAAACCGCGCTGTCAATACTGGATAGGCTGACGCCGGATCAGATATTCTCAGCGATAATTAATGAGGACAAGGCTGTTCTAAAGGTGGCTGGTATAGGCGATAAAATGATAAGCAAAATTTTTGCCGAATTGGCTTCTTACGCCCAAAAACTGGAATTCGATATCATGAAGAAAAGGGTCTCATCCCCAGAAGAAACTGACGCTATAGCGGCTTTGATGAGCCTAGGGTACGAAAAAACCCAGGTGCTTGAAGTTCTAGAGAAAGTTGGTATCACGCATAACCTTTCTGACACAGTACGAAGCGCGCTTAAAGAGCTGTCAAAATGAGTGAGCTTCTCCACGAGCATCGCGCATTACCAGAAGACGAACGGAATTTCACTCCGCGCCCCAGCCTAATAGAAGAATTCGTCGGGCAGAGCAAAATAGTAGAAAACCTCAAGGTATTCATAAAATCCGCTTACGAACGCAGAGCACCGCTGGATCATGTATTGCTATATGGCCCCCCGGGCCTGGGCAAAACCACGTTGGCACACATAATAGCAAAGGAGCTCAAGGTAAATTTTAGATCGACCTCAGGCCCTTTATTAAGCAAGGCAGGAGACTTAGCTGCAATTCTCACCAATTTACAGCCAATGGATGTGCTCTTTATCGACGAAATCCACAGGCTACACAAAAACATAGAAGAGGTTTTATACTCAGCCATGGAAGACTGCTGTCTGGATATAGTGGTGGGTGAAGGCTGCGGCGCTAGAACATTGAGGATCGACCTCCCTATCTTCACCTTAATCGGTGCCACAACGCGCTTTGGGCTAATTTCTAACCCTCTGAGAGATCGTTTTGGGATTCCGCTACATCTAGAGTTTTACTCAGTGGATGAGCTAGTGCAGGTGATAAAGCGTGCGGCGCACGTCATATGCGCTAATATCGATGACAGCGGCGCACACGAAATTGCATCGCGGTCCCGGGGAACGCCAAGAATCGCATTAAGGCTCTTTCGCCGGGTAAGAGATTTCATGACGGTTGAGAAGAAAAACAAAATCGATGCAGAATTCGCTAAGGGGGCCCTGTTGAGCCTTGAAGTGGATCATGCTGGCTTGGACAAGATGGATATTAAATATCTAATTTTCATTTACGAAGCCCGCAACGCCGTGGGCATAGATACCATCGCTGCAGCCCTTTCTGAAGACGTTGGTAACATTGAAGAAACCATAGAACCCTATTTGCTGAAGATCGGCTTTGTACAGCGCACACCGCGTGGCCGAGTGCTAACAGCCCAGGCAATAGAACACCTAATGCAAAGTAAGTATATATAAAGTTCATATGAGCAGCGGTAGCTCTTTTCACTGATAGTCAATTCTTTGTAGTGTGTTCCGTTACCGCCCTGCACTGTTGGCTTTTACTCACACGGAATGTCCTTTTTGTTACACGCCCCTGAACGCACCAAGACTAAAATGCTACTACTTGGCAGTACCGGCCACGATCAAAATGTTCTTTGTCTATCTCGGTAGAAAAAAACAAGGCGTGTCTAGTAGCTCCAACACCACATTACCCATCCCTTTAAGTTCGGACAATGTCTCATTTTTATTGCGCGCGGATTGCTTACCAAGGTGAAAAAACGTCTTGGCTTACGGCCCTACAGTGAAAACATGCCAATAATAGCAATATTGCAGATCACTAATGCCGCCTTTCGTCACTGTTACACTTTACAACACGTTTGCAATTTCTCAACATCTGGCTGCACAACAGCAAGCAGGTCGCCTCCTAGACAAAAATTGCCTCTCTTCCACATAAATCAGGATGTGCATTATAAGACTTGGAATAATGTTCTTATCCCTCTGCCGGAGATAATCATGTTGTTGCACACTGTAACCATTAAAGCTCCCTACCGTTACGCAAAATACCCGCATTTATTTGCACGCAATGGTCATACGAGAATTATGTCTGATATTATGTGCAAGAATTCACGATTGGGGTCTCAGTATGAGAACAGCAGCCCTCATCACTCTGCTGCTATTCTGCTTTCTGTCGGTAGCAATGTTCTTCGTCTATCTCAGGGAAAACCAAGGTATGTCTGATAACCGCAGCGTGACATTACCCACCCTCCTGGGTTCAGACGAGGAGTTCAATCTTGCACAAATCAGTAGCAATGGTCGCCCATTTGTTATAAATGTGTTTGCGTCCTGGTGCACCACATGTTTAGAAGAACATGCAACCTGGAAAACCGTTGCAGAAGAAACAGCAATTGATCTATACGGTATTGCCTACGTAGACGTGGAACACAGCACATTAGCATGGCTTGAGCAATACGGTAATCCTTACAAAATCGTGGCAGCTGATTACTCCGGACTAATGGCCAAAGCTCTCGGGGTCACTGGAGTGCCAGAAACCTTCGTATTTGATCGGGACGGCTCACTAGTGCTGCGTATCTCCGGTGTCGTGACTCCGGAATTCTGGAAAGAACGTATTGCGGGATTATTAGCATAGCAAAATACAACACCATCCTTCCTGGACCGTGGTACGTACATCCCACTTACGTTCGAGTAAGAACTCCCGGGGTTTAGTATCAATATACTAGCGCGTCACGCAGTATTTCCAGGTAATCCATTCACTGCCCCTTAAACTTATGCAAAACAGCTGGGTTGCACTAATGTGAAAAGCTCTATTGTCGCCATAGTAACGTGATTAGGTGTGACAAAGTGTGCTCAACGACCCAACACAGCGGAGCGTCAAATGAACGTCAGCTGCAGTAAAACGGTGCAAGCACATTACCTTCCCCCTGCACACAAAACGCTAAATACGAAACCCTACGAGCAGCACATGGCTTTTCTTTTTCTCATATCACAATAGGTCCTCACAGTGTGGTATAGGACTAAATTTTGAGTCTTTTAAGGCACATTACCCGTATAACTACCAGGCCAATGCAACAACATATTATCGCCATGGCAGCTATTGGCAGGATTGAACCGTCATAAAGTCTACTCACAATGTAGATGCCTGCTGCACCAAAAATCGTTTGCCAAAATACGATAAATGAAGAAGCAACGCCCTTGTCCGGCGTATTTGCAAAAGCAGATGCCATACTATTTGCAGTAATAAATGCTATAGCAAACGACGAAGGAACCCATATGAGCTCTATGAACAATGGTGAAACCAGCTCTCGCTCAATGTGGTAACATATAGCCACTGATGAATCACATATTACCACTGCTATGAGCCCTATCGTGATAAGAGTAGGCAGGCTAAACCTTTCCATCAGCCATCGGTTGGCAAAGGTCCCTACAATGTACGCTGTAACGCTTATTGCCACCAAGTAACCGTAGTACTTAACCGGCAAATTCATCCCTTCAATAAATACAAACGGCAACCCTGCTACTGATGCCCATATCCACATAATAGTCAGGCTTTGAATTAAGGAAAAACCCAGAAACCTACGATTCTTAAACAGCGCAATATACTCAAGGACTATTGCTCGAGATGTCAATGTCGCCTTTTTCTCTTTGATGGTCTCTGTAAACCATAGCATTAGCACTAAAAGGAGCCCTCCGGCCATGACTGTGATAATGGCAAATAAGAATCTCCAACCAAAGCCCCACGCCAGCATGTAGCTACCAATAATTGGCCCCAAAACTGGGGAGAAAGCCACAAGCATGTTGACTATAGAGAGACTTTTGGCTGAGCTCTCACCAGGGTACATGTCATTAACAGTTGCGTAGCCAACAACACCTGCAGCTCCCGTACCCAAACCTTGAAAGAACCTCAGAACGATCAGGGCACCAATACTCTGCGCAAAGCAGCACCCTATGCTCGCCAAAACAAAAATGGCAACTCCGCTTAGTAACACAGGCCTCCTGCCATAACGGTCTGATAGAGGACCATAAACCAATCCTGACAACGCTCCCCCTAACAGGTTTAAGCTAACTGTAAACTGGACAATAGTCTGAGGAACACCAAAGAAGGAGCTGATTTGGGGTAGCACCGGAGCATACATATCGTATGCCACGTCGCAAATAAATATAGATGCTACTACAAGCCCTAAAATGACTACCTTTCGCACATAAACCCCAAATAACCTGACAACAACTGTGTACTAAGCCAAACTATCTTCATCCTATCACCACTGTGTGCAAAGGAAAATAGGAACGCTCTGCAAAGACGAGATTGTCGCTATAGTTCTGTATAACACACCGCAGGAGCAGCCTAGTTTCTGATCATCACCGATACAAAAAACAAACTAGATAATAACTACTACACCTCAACGCACTCTTCAGGGTACAAAACGGACATAAGCTCGTTCCACTCCCGTTTGCTCATGCCGGCATCCTCTCTAGTGACCTCCTCGCCCTTCAGCAACTTTCTTATTACATCCAAGGCACTCCTCGAAAGCATCTTGGACTCCAGACAATATTCGGTAAAGGCCTCGTGAACCATAGGCACCCACTTTCTCACTATTTCCAAGATCGTTGCTGCATACTCACGTAACTCGTATTGCGCACCACTACTTATCCTGAGCATTATAAAACGCAGCAGATTGTGTAGGTCGACCTTCCAATACCAATGAGTGTAGCAGTTCAGAGTCAGATTCATCCGAGCAATCTCCCGCGCCAAACCTCGATCCAGCATTGACTCATAACACGAATACATACTCTCGGAATTATCCTTAAAAATATCAATAATCCCCCGCGCGACATCTGGAGAAAGGGGCTCACCACGGCCCTGCGCATTATTTGTCGACTGCTCCGCGACCTTGTCTACTTCCGGTACGTAAAACTCATTTTCCACCACGGAATAACGTGCCGAACACTCGTTTATGCTAGCAGTACGATGTCTGACCCACTGTCTAGCAACAAAAATCGGCAGTTTTACATGCAATTTTATTTCACACATCTCAAAAGGAGAAGTATGCGCATTCCTCATCAAATATCCAATGAGCGCGGCATCCTGGCTTACCTGCTTCGTACCCTTACCATACGAAACACGCGCTGCCTGCACTATAGAGGAGTCGGACCCCATATAGTCTATTACCCTCACAAAGCCGTGATCGAGAACCTTATGCTCGTCGTACAGTATATCCTCAAGCTCTGGTACAACCACCCTCTTGGTACGTTCACCAACCCCATCCACCATCTAAAGCTCCAATCTTCTCACCATCATCTGCTTTATTTTAGCAATCGCCTTGGCAGGATTTAGATCCTTAGGGCAAGTCTTGGTACAATTCATAATAGTGTGACACCTGTACATTTTAAACGCATCATCTAAAAACTCCAGACGCTCTTCTGTAGCATCATCCCTACTATCCACAAGCCACCTATATGCTTGCAACAACGCCGCTGGCCCCAAATACTTGTCAGCATTCCACCAATAGCTAGGACAGCTCGTACTACAACTTGCGCACAGGATACAATCATAAACCTTATCAAGCTTGCTTCTGTCCTCAATACTCTGTAGATGTTCCTCCTTATTAGACCTAGTCCCCCGAGACTGCAACCACGGCTTTATCGATTGGTACTGCTTATAGAAGTTACTTAAGTCTGGAACCAAATCTTTGATGACGTCCATGTGCGGCAGAGGAAAA
Organism: Anaplasma platys; assembly: GCF_012790675.1. Lineage (NCBI taxonomy): Bacteria > Pseudomonadati > Pseudomonadota > Alphaproteobacteria > Rickettsiales > Anaplasmataceae > Anaplasma > Anaplasma platys. Next base: position 196,768 of record NZ_CP046391.1, on the reverse strand, counting down.
ATCTTAACATCCCCCTTGATATCGGAAATGTACTTGGTGCACGCAAGAGTATTGGTGCCATCTATATTCATGGCGCAAGACCCACATATGCCTTCGCGACACGATCTCCTGAAAGTCAGCGTCGAATCGTACTCATTTTTGACCTTGATTAGCGCATCTAACACCATCTGTCCACACTTATCAAGATCTATGTAAAAGGTATCTATCCGGGGATTTTCTCCATCATCAGGAGACCACCTATATATTTTAAAGCACCCAGTACGCTTCGCCCCTTTAGCAGCGTCAACAACCCTACCGTTGGGGTTTATCTTTGAGTTTTTCGGCAGAGAGAACTGCACCATAGCATCAACTACAATTAATAAACTCTTTTTTGAGGCGGAAAATACTCAACCTCATCTGTCAAAGTAAAAGTCGCCACATCCTTATAGCCAATTTTGACATCGTGGGTGCCGCCATCGTACCACGCCATAGTATGTTTCATCCAGTTCTCATCGTCCCGTTCCGGAAAATCCTCACGGGCATGTGCACCCCTGCTTTCCTTACGGTTTGCCGCACAGTCAACCGTCACCACCGCCTGCGGAATCATGTTGGTCAGCTCCAAAGCTTCTACAAGATCACTGTTCCATATCATACTTCGGTCGGTAACTGAAACATCTTTCATCATCAACGCAACTTCACGAATCTTCTTTTTCCCTTCTCCTAATACTTCTGCTGTACGGAACACCGCAGCGTGCTCCTGCATAACATGCTGCATCGCGCTACGGACCTCAGAAACACGGATAGTACCCTTGGCGCTACGCATTGTATCGAACCTATCTATTATTCCCTCCTCAAGTCGTTTTTGGATGGGACGATGTTGCATCCCCGATTTAATAATACTACCCGCTCTTATAGCAGCAGCCCGACCAAAAACCACCAAATCCAATAACGAATTTGAACCTAGGCGATTAGCCCCATGCACCGAAACACATGCGGCCTCCCCTATCGCAAAAAGACCTTCAACCGGTTCATAACTGCCGCTTTCTTTCAGAGTGAGCACCTCACCATGGTAGTTGGTAGGAATTCCCCCCATGTTGTAGTGTACCGTGGGAAGCACAGGGATGGGCTCCTTGGTGACATCGACCCCAGCAAATGTCTTAGCAGTTTCGCTTATCCCAGGCAGTCTTTCGTGTATAACCTTAGGATCCAGGTGAGCAATCGATAAGTAGATGTGATCCTTCTTCTCACCTACGCCGCGCCCCTCCCTGATCTCCATGGTCATTGACCTACTCACAACATCACGGGAAGCCAAATCTTTAGCCTTAGGCGCATACCTTTCCATAAATCTCTCGCCTTCAGAATTTAGCAGATATCCCCCCTCACCTCTGCACCCCTCGGTCATTAGACATCCAGAGCCATAAATGCCAGTAGGATGGAACTGCACAAACTCCATATCCTCTAAAGGTAGCCCAGCCCTGGCAGCCATTCCACCACCGTCTCCAGTACATGTATGCGCACTAGTAGCCGAAAAGTACACCCGGCCATACCCACCGGTGGCAAGCACAACCGCATGCGAACGAAACCTATGCAGAACACCATCGCACAGGGACCATGCCATAACCCCATGACATGCTTGGCCGTCAGCACTCATGATTAAATCTATTGCGAAGTATTCCACAAAAAACTTTGCGTCAAACTTTAAAGACTGCTGATACAAGGTGTGCAGTATTGCATGCCCGGTTTTATCCGAAGCAGCACAGGTCCTAACCGCAGGTTTCCCCTTACCGTACTCAGTGGTCATCCCACCAAAGGGACGCTGATAAATCTTACCGCTTTGCGTTCTAGAAAACGGCACGCCATAGTGCTCAAGCTCCACCACAGACTGCATAGCATTTTTGCACATGTACTCTATGGCATCTTGGTCTCCCAACCAATCTGAGCCCTTGACTGTGTCAAACATGTGCCAGCGCCAATCATCCTCAGCAACATTACCCAACGCCGCACTTATACCGCCTTGTGCCGCAACTGTGTGACTGCGCGTCGGGAAAACCTTAGTAACACAGGCCACCGACAACCCCGCAGCTGTCATGCCCATAACAGCACGAAGACCCGCACCTCCGGCACCCACTACCACAACATCATACTCGTGGTCTACAATTTCGTACGCGGACCTCGACATCCCTACCACACAACTTGCTAACGCGGAAACTACTTTTAGGCTACCACAATCCCCTCGGTAGTCAACACAACTTTGAATGCCAATCACCAGCTATAGCCCTTACAGCTGTTATCTTCCTTACTGAACACGCATAACAAAACTTAATAATGCTACCGGTATACAAACGTTTGTGCAGACCCGTCCAGTACTGAGAAAGGCGAGCTTCGAATATCGTGAAAGTAGTAAACACCTCAAAAACTTTGGAAAACCATTGTACTGCGCCAATATAGCCAATATATAATTAGCCAGCACTCTCAGCAGATCGCCAATCACCCTCAGACTTGCTGTATTGCAGTTCAAACAGCCGTGCGTAAGTACTGTTCTTGTCGCGCATTAACTGCTCGTGGGTGCCTACCTCTTGTATTGCACCATTGCTAAGCACAATAATCTTATCTGCATTGACAACGGTAGTGAGCCTATGAGCAACCATTATGGTGAGCTTGCCGCTCATGAGCCTGTTCAGAACATCTAAAATCTTGTGCTCGTTGTCAGTATCCAGGGCAGATGTTGCCTCATCAAGAATCAACACTTTAGGCTTGCGTAAAATAGCGCGGGCTATGGCGATACGCTGCTTCTGCCCTTCTGACAAACACATGCCTTTTTCGCCAACGCATGTATGCAGTCCCTCAGGCAGACTCTCAACAAAACTCGCAATGCTTGCCCCTTCTATAGCCTCACGCAACTGCGCTTCGGTGTATTCCTCCACACCATAAGTGACATTATCAAGTATGGTCCCGGAAAAAATTACCGGACACTGCGGCACCACACAAAAAAGCGAGCGTAAGCTCTTCAGTGATATCTCCTTGATGTCAACACCATCTATGGTAATACTTCCCTGGCTAGTGTCGTACATTCTTAGCAAAAGATGCACTATTGTGCTCTTACCACTGCCAGAATAACCCACGAATGCTATTTTCTCCCCCGCTCTCATGGAAACATTAATATCTTTCAGGACAAGGGCATCGCGGTCGTTGTAGTAAAAAGTGATATTGTTCAGATCCACAGAATCTTTTATCGAGTCAATGTCTATGCAATCAGGAGCGTCTTTGATTCCCGGATCAAGTCGCAGCAGCTCAGAAATATCCTCGGAAATGTCAGCAGCCTTCTGAAGATCGTGCACGTTGTCGCCTAGCCCATTAATGGCCCCAGCTGCCAACGCAGAGTAAAAAATGAAAGAAAGCAGAGTCCCAGCACTCATGCTCTGCTCCCCAACAGCACTGAGACCAATCCACAGCACCAGGCCTATTGCTCCAGTAACCGCAGAAATGACCAGCGTCACCAACAACGCCCTGAGCAGAACGTGCCTATATGTCGCGGTGGATACCTTGTCCAACAAGCTAGAAAATTTTGAACGTACTATATCTTCTGCAACCAAAAGCTGAACCGCGGCAATGCCGCTACATGTCTCCTCGCCAAAATGGACTAGCCCGTCAGTTCTATTTCGCAAGGCATGCGCTGCACTTTTTACTCGCTTCCCCACAAAAGCAACTATCAATATTAAGGCCGGTAACACCAGAGCGACTCGCACGGTAAGATCCAAACTAGTGTGAATCAGCATTCCGACACTACTCAGCAAGACAGTGACATTGCGTAGAATAACCAGAACACTCCCACTGAGCACCGTCTGTAGAGTTGCAGTATCAGTAATTAGCCTGGTCATTAGCAACGAAATGCTGGTATTTTCCAAAACACTTGAAGACAAACTGAGAATTTTGTCATAAATCTGCCGTCTAATATCTTTAACCACATGTGCAGCGCCTTTGCCGCATAGCCAAATCCGGAGGAATGAACCCACAGCAATGGTGAGAACAAGAAACATTAACCCAATGAATGGCGCCGGGCTACTAGCTGATCCGTTTAACAGTCCAGCATCGACTAAAGACCTCAAACTACGGCCAAATGCTAAAATGGCCCCCGAACTGATTATTATTACGAGATATGCCAAGAGAAAGTACTTCTTGTACGGCATGATATAGGAGAGCAGCACCCTCATCGAACACTTATCCTCCTAAGATACCAAATATGTCACAAACCTCTGCCTTCACAAAAGTGAATAGCTCTTGATTGCCCCTAGCGTCCCACCAGCATTCCTTTTCCGAATCATATGCAAAACGTACGGAACCACTAATAGGCGAAGCCACCCAAATTTGAGAAGTAGGTGCGTGCCAGCTTACTAAGTAAGAATTTTCCCCGTCTGTAATCTCTACCGAATCGCTCCCCCTGTCACAAGAAACGGGAACAGAACCTTCAGGCACCTCCATAGCCTCCACCATCACCAGTAAAGACTCAAGCGCGCCATTCGCCAAGGTCCACAGATCAGTGTTAGAGCTCATACTCACCATAAACGACACTACAGTAGCCACAACAAATTATAAACCAGACTAGGTATTTTTACGAACAAACTCTCGGTAAAAGCACAGCCCGCCTGCAGCTGCGGTGTAATCTTAACTGCAAAGAGGATCCACAGCAACCCAACAACACGCGCAAGCTACAGAGAAAAAGACAGACGGCCACCCACTTCCTACACCTCCAGCGCTACATAGCAGTAGCGTAGGGCAAAGGTCGAACAAGACTGGCAACCATGGAGCGCACTTCAGACTCCACAGCAGACATATCGCTAACGCCACGAGCCATAGAATCAACAACTTTCAGCACCAAACGGCCAATTTCTTCAAATTCAGAAACCCCAAGGCCTCTAGAAGTTTCCGCCGCAGAACCCAATCTGATTCCTGAAGTAATCCACGGTTTTTCCGTATCGAAGGGCACACCATTTTTGTTACAAACTATCCCGGATCTCTCCAGAGACAATGCAACATCCTTGCCCGCTAGCCCACGCGACCTCAGATCAACCACCACCATGTGGCTATCGGTTCCACCAGTGACAACGTTCAACCCCCCAGCCAACAAAACGCCCGCGAGCGCGCGAGAATTATCCAGAACCTGCTTTATGTAAAGCTTAAAATCAGGGCTCATCGCCTCACGAAACGCTATAGCCTTAGCAGCTATAACGTGCATAAGTGCTCCACCCTGCGTTCCGGGGAACACCGAAGATCTAATTTTTTTGTGAATTTCCTCATCATCAGTCATGACGACACCACCCCGCGGCCCACGCAGAGTCTTATGAGTCGTTGAAGTTACAACATGCGCATGGCCAAACGGAGAAGGATAATGGCCTCCAGCGATCAAACCCGAGTAGTGAGCAATGTCAGCATGAAGGTATGCCCCCACTTTATCAGCAATCGCCCTAAATGCCTTGAAGTCTATATGCCTGGGATATGAAGACGCCCCAGCAATAATCAAAGCGGGCTTCGTCTCCAGAGCTATAGCTTCCACTTCGTCCATATCAAGAAGACAGGTATCCTCCCGGACATCGTACTGCACTGCATTGAACCACTGGCCCGACATATTAGGAGCAGCACCATGCGTCAAATGCCCACCCGAAGACAACGACATACCCAACACAGTATCGCCCGGCTTCAAAAGCGCAAAAAATACCTGTTGATTTGCCTGCGAACCTGAATGAGGCTGTACATTAGCGTACTTACACCCAAAAAGCTCACACAACCTCTCCATCGCAAGACGCTCAGCCACATCAACAGCTTCGCATCCGCAATAGTACCTATTACCGGGATATCCTTCGGCATACTTGTTGGTCAAAACAGACCCCTGGGCTTGCAACACCGCACGGCTCACAAAATTCTCCGATGCTATCATCTGCAAACAGGAATTTTGCCTATCCAGCTCAGCCTTTAAACACGCAGCAACCCCCGCATCAGACTCAACCACACCTCGGCTATCCACGCACCTCATCGAGCCCTCTAAATACTGCCTTCCACATCCCCGCTGCTTACGCTCTCCCCCATGGCAGGCGCACTCACACCCTCAGATTCTGCTACAGCAGAGGCACCAGAAGACGCAGCTTCTGCTGCCTCCGCAGCCACTACCTCACTCCTGCTCTTCTTCTCACGAGCCACCGCTAGCTTCACTCTCTCTGCCTCGGCATCGTTGCGAACAACGTGGAGCTTCACCACGGCAACTAGGTCCGCATGCAATTCAACGCTCACATCATATTCACCAGTGCGCTTTATCGTTTCACTAAAAAACACTTCCTTGGGCTGCACAGCATAGCCTATAGCGTCAAGCAATTTCGCAACATCACGAACAGTTACAGAACCGAAGAGCTTTCCGTCATCGGAGGCCTGCCTGATGATGATCAAACATTCCTCAGCCAGAGACGCAGCCGCCTTATCTGCCTCCCTCAACTTCTTCTCGCTTTGCTCAGCGATTACTGAGAGCTTTTCTTCCAACAGCTCCATGTTCCTCTTCGTTGCTCTCACAGCTTTGCCGTCAGACAGCAGATACCTAGCGTATCCAGGCTTCACCCTGGCAACCTCGCCGGCTTTACCCAAGCCGCGCACACTAGACCTAAGAATTACCGATAACATCAAAAGACCCACATTACACTAATTAGCAATAAGGCAACAGCGCAAGGAACCTAGCCCTCTTGATAGCACGCGCAAGCAGCTTTTGCTTACTAGCAGATACCGAAGTTATCCGACTCGGCAGTATCCTACCGTACTCTGAAACAAACTTTGAAAGCAAGACCTTGTTCTTGTAATCAATATCTTCATCCGGGCACTGCGCCAAAGGGCAAGTTCTAGATTTTCTGAAATATGGCCTTTTGAGGTACACTAAAGGAGAATACGAACTCCCTGAGCCTCCATCACCGCCATGCTTTTTTTCCCCATGCGACACAAAAAACCTCCTAATCCTGATCAGAACCCATCATGGCAGACCTCCCCTCTGGGACTTTATCCACCTTTAAACATAAAAATCTCAACACATCTTCGTTGAGCTTTATCTTACGCTTAAACTCATCCATCGCGGTCGGAGTGGCTCTCATGTACATCATACAATAATGCCCCTTATTGTTTTTCGCGATGCTATATGCAAAATCCAGAAGGCCCCAGTACTCATATTTTACAAGCTCACCCCCCATCTTCACCAACAAGGCTGTTAACCCCTTCGAAAGCCCTTCGAGCTCATACTGAGTTAAGCCCTGTTGTGCTATAAAAGCAAACTCGTAAAAAGGCACTACAAAACCTCCCCTTAAATGAAAACCCATCCCGGTATTATATATGACGACCGGACACAATCAAGAAATATCGCACCTAAGGCTCTTCGTGATTTTTATGAAGAGTCATAGCTCGACCAGAGCGCTTTTTATCCAGCAAATCCCTGGCAGCTAAGGTAATTTGCTCATACGTGCCATCCGATAAGGTGCTCCCCATATACTCACTAGCAACGGAGAAAACCCCGTAGGAATATGTGTCAACAAACCATCCTGGAAGTTCCACATTCTCTACTGCTTCATCATTACCACTGGCACTTTTAGGATACGGTGCAAAAACATACAGCAATGTTTCCATGGCAAAGAACAAGAAGTATGAAATAACCAACCCCTTTGCTATGCCTACAATAGAGCCCGCCGTCTTGTCAAGAACACTGTGCCTTAAAGGCTCTAACAAACGCACAATTATACTTCCCGCTAAAATCGCACAGGTTATAGACAAAACGAAAACAGTTCCTCCCGAGAGAACCCCAGCCAAGGCTTCGGAGGGAACACGCGCACTAAACGTGTCAAAAAAGTGGTCGTGCCTCGCCATGGTTGCCCCAATTGACAGCGCTAGCCCAGCAAGACCCAACACTTCCTTGATAAAACCCCTGATAAAACCAAGAGTTAACAGCAGCAGTACTATAAGAGCAACAGCGATGTCCAATACCATAGCTCACCCTTTACCGTGTAACGTCATTTCTACTACGTTGAAGAAAGACCAACACTGCTAACAATACCACAGCAACCGTTACCACATAGTATCCATTGTTATTCCTTTTTAACACCTCAAGGCGCGTTATTACATCGCCTTCATCCAGATAATTGTGAACGTAGCCGCCTTTCATCGTATCTAAGACCACAATCCTCCCATTGATCGTGCCAACTTCGAGACCCGCCTGGCTGTTCAGCAACCCGGACATGCCACCCGTATATCTTTCCTGCACAGGTACCACCACATACCCGCCGCTAGCGCCTACCTCTCGGCTGTAATTTATTCTTACACTATCTCCCTTTCCGACAGTTACCCTGGTTCCTTCTATGAACACTTCTTTGCTGTTCCCATAAAAATAGTTAGCTATACCGCCAGGGGCCATAAGCATTACCCCGCATAAGATTAGGGCTGCAGATTCGTAAAGTTTGTTCTTTTTAAAGAAAAACCCCTGCATACCGGAGGAAAGAACCACAACACTCATTGTAGCAATCACTATATCTAGAACGGCACTCCCTACACTCTCAACACCGTGCAAAATTATGTTACCGTTGAAGACAAACATAAACGGGATCACCATAGTCTTTATGTTATACAAGAACGACTGCACCCCTGTCTTAAAGGAATTTGCCTTGGCAATAGCCGCAGCTGCGTAGGACGCTATGCCAACAGGAGGAGTTACATCAGCCATAAGACCAAAGTAAAACACAAACAAATGCAGCGCCACCAGCGGTGTTTGTAAGCCATTCTTGTGGGCGAGGATGCTCAGCGCTGGAACGACAAGCGTGGAAACAATAATGTAGCACCCGGTCGTAGGCATGCCCATCCCGAGAACAATGCAAATCACTGCTGTTACTAACAGCGCCAGGAGAACACTACTTCCCGCTAACGCATCCACCAACGCGCCAATAGACAAACCAAAGCCAGTAAGCCCCACCATCCCAACTACGATGCCCGCAGTGGCAGTAGCCACTGCTATCGGCAACATGTTCCTAGAGCTAAACATCATTGCAGAAACAACTCTTTTGAGGTCTGCGTATAGCGCTGGGATAATATTGGAATAATTGCGTGCTCTCACTGACGCCACTACTCCCTCAGCCAACAACATGAATATTAGGAACAGATTAGTCCAAAAGCACGCCAGGGACGACGACACCTTTTCAACTACCAAAGACCATACAAGGATTAGAACCGGTATGAAATAATGCAGTCCCTGCCTAAAGATATCCCAAGCACTCTCCGACAAGTTATCCGACATTGAGAACTCTTCGCCCTTAACAGAATCTGCACTGTTCTTCTGTGGGCGGTATACCAATATCGCTATGTACGATACCACCAGAAGAGCAGCCATCGCATAGACGCTAGCATCCTGGAATATGTCTCTGATCCCAGGCACATGAAACCCCAATATAGTCACCCCATCTACAACCAGATGCACAAATCCGAATAGTAGAATTATAGACACCACTCCTATGAGGAACCTAAGGATCATCATTGGAATTCGTGATACGCTGCCAGCCTGGTTATCAGCGATTCCTAGATCATATTGTAGGCGCTTGGCTTCAAAGTGCACTATCACTAGCAACCCAATGTATACCATAAGCGCCGGCACAAGGGCGTGCTTGACTATATCAGAGTATGGAAGCGCTAAAAACTCCGCCATTAAAAACGCTGCCGCCCCCATAACTGGAGGAGTTATTTGACCATTGATTCCCGCAGACACTTCGACTGCTGCTGCCTTTTCCGGGGACATGCCCATTTTTTTCATTAACGGGATAGTAAATGATCCAACCGTCACGGTATTGGCGACTGATGATCCTGACATCATCCCCATGAAGCCAGACCCAACAACCGCTGCTTTAGCTGGGCCACCAACCGATCCTCTGAGCAGCGCCACTGACAGCTTCATAAAAAAACCACCAGCACCTGCTTTATCTAACAAAGCACCGAAAAGAACGTACATGAAAACAAAATTACATGACACCCCTAAAGCAACACCAAATATCCCCTCGGAGGTCAACCAATTGTGCGACACTATGGACGTAAGATCATGCCCCCTGTGCGCAACTATGTCAGGCAACAGGTAGCCAAACGCCGCATACAACAGAAAAACGCTAGAAACAATTACTATCGGGAAGCCAATAGCGCGCCGGGCCGCCTCCATAAGAAGCACAATGCCTGTCAGAGCAACAACCACATCAAGAAATGTGGGCATCGCAACCCTTTCAGTTATAACTTCATAAAAAATTAGCACGTACGATACGGAACCCGCTGCCACGACAGCCAACACCCAATCAATAACACCCACACTGTCCCGTTCCTTTCCACGTCTGTAAGGCATAACTAAAAACAGCAAGAACAACGCAAAAGACAAATGTATGACTCGCGATTTAACACCCGACAGCACCAACTCATCCAGGCCATAATGAGATGCTAACCAGAACGGCAATGGAGAAGCGATGAACAACTGAAAGAATGCCCATAAAAATTCTGCGCAACCTACAACGCGCCCTCCTGGGGTCTTCTGCCCCCCATATTCAAAGTTTTCCACTACTCGATGAAGTTTCATACATTAAGCATCTATTAATACCACACCACGCAAATATAGCATGCCACATACCATCACATGGCCTGGCAGTCAATGAAAATGACCCCCAGCATCACCAGCATATATCGCTCTATCCGTGCATCAGCGTGTCCAATCGAGCGAATTCAACTACGCTTCGCACCCACAGAAGGTGTATAAGAATACCCTTAATATTCTCTCCGCCACAGTCCCTCAACCCTAACGAGACAAACACACACGCCCTGAATTGCGGACACAATCACAGCAACTGCGACAGCAAACCCTAAGATAGAAAGACCACTTAAGGGCAAACGCAGTCTCTAGCACATCTACCTAATAGGGTAAAGTCTAGTAACAGTGTTGCCCGCAATTTAGAGTAGCGTGCCTTAGGTTTTCGAGATTTCTAGCAAGCCGTCCCGCTGCTATAATCATTTCGCGGTGTCTGTGTCACACTTCATAGCCACTCCGGGTGCGCCCCTGAACGCACCAAGACTAAAATGCTACTACTTGGCAGTACCGGCCACGAT
>NZ_CP046391.1:0-183728 GCF_012790675.1 Anaplasma platys | reverse complement strand
TCTTTGATGGTCTCTGTAAACCATAGCATTAGCACTAAAAGGAGCCCTCCGGCCACTCACATTGTGCAGTGCGCATTGCACATATCTAGAACGCCAAGTCGGTGTTTACCAAGGCTTGAAAAAGTGCTATACGTTTTGTCTCCTGCATGAACTTTTGCGATGGCCGTAGAAATTTCGAAATTGAGAGAGCTGCTGGGCAGCGCATTTCCTGGTGGTGTTGTGGATGTAGCCAGACTTGCTGATGACGATGATCACTATGCAATCAGGATTGTTTCAGCTAGGTTCTGCGGGAAATCAAAAATTGAACAGCATAGAATGGTGTACGATGCGCTGTCCGGGGTGATAGTGCATGCACTCCAAATTCAAACAAGCGTGGGGGAGCGTGATGGGTAGTGATGTTGCTCAGAGAATAAAACAGGACATAGAGAACAACGATGTTGTGTTGTATATGAAAGGCACTGCTGATGCTCCACAGTGCGGGTTTTCAAGTGTTGTCGTTGCCGCTTTGAGGAATATTAATGTACATTTTAAGGACGTTGACGTCCTGCGGTGTCCAGAGCTACGCGAAGGGATAAAAAAGTTTTCCGATTGGCCAACAATTCCACAGCTATATATAAAGGGAGAGTTCATCGGTGGCTGTGACATAGTTAGAGAGATGTACAATAGCGGCGAGTTAAAAGCACTGCTGCAGGAAAAAGGCATAATAGCTGGATAGAGTCGCATGCCCAGCAGAGAAAGACAGCGGTTACGGGAGCTAAATGCTCAAATAAAACACCATGATAGGCTTTATCATGGTCAAGATTCTCCTGAAATCTCAGACGCCCAGTATGATGCACTGGTGCAAGAGAAACGCGTGCTGCTTGAGGAATTTCCTGAGCTGAGCTCCTTTGATGACTACACAGGAGTTGTCGGCTCACAATACATAGAGTCGCGGCTGCCCAAAATTACACATCGTGAGCCCATGCTGTCGCTAGAGAACTCTTTTACGCAACAGGATGTGGAAAAGTTCATTGCTAGAGTACGCAAGCGCTTGGACCTGGCGGATCAGCACCCACTAACCTTGGCATGCGAACCTAAAATAGATGGGATGTCGTTTTCGGCACTTTACGAGCATGACAAACTGAAAATAGTCGCAACCCGTGGTAATGGCATTTTGGGAGAAGACATAACTGCTGCAGCCAAAATGCTGCGTGGTCTGCCACATGAAATATCGACGTCCGCCCCTGCCACTGAGGTTCGCGGTGAAATATATATGCACCACGATGACTTTGCAAAACTGAAGGGTGAATGTAATTTTGCCAACCCGCGCAACGCTGCGGCGGGATCGATACGACAACTAAACCCCGCCATAGTCGCAGAAAGGAACCTGCGTTATATAGCATATTCCATAGCAGGCAGCACACTACTCACGCAGCAGGAAGTTATATCACAACTGCAAGCTTGGGGCTTTCATACCCACTCTGACATACTTTTCACCGACTCAATAGAGCAAGCATTCGAATTTCATACCAAAATGTACAATAACCGCAGCACTCTTGGGTACGATATAGATGGTATAGTCTATAAAATAAATGACATAAAACTCCAGAAGTTGCTTGGGGCTACCGGCAAGTTTCCACGGTGGGCTACCGCGTATAAGTTTCCATCAACTGAAGCCGTGACTAGATTGCTCGATATTACCGTACAAGTTGGCAGAACTGGAGTGGTCACTCCGGTGGCAGAGTTAGAACCGATCAACATAGGCGGAACCGTGGTTTCAAGAGCTAGTCTTCATAATTTAGATGAGATAGAACGCAAGGATATTCGTGTAGGAGACCACGTTATAGTAAAAAGAGCCGGGGAGGTTATACCGCAGATCGTCGGAGTAGACAGTGCTGCTAGAGGCAATGTTGTTCACAAAGAGTTCGTGTTTCCCGCAAATTGCCCATCCTGTGGCAGCGGATTGGTAAGAGAGCCTGGAGAAGTAGCAATGCGCTGTCTGGCAGAGCTATCCTGCAATGCACAGCTACTGGAACGGGTGAGACATTTTGTCTCTCGGGACGGACTAAACATAGTTGGGCTTGGAAAAAAACAAGTGGAGTTCTTTTGTAACGCGTCATACATCAAAAATGTTGCTGATATATTCGTTTTGGAAGACAAGATAAGAGGCGCCAACCTAGCTGCTGAGCATGGCTGGGGAGAGAAGTCCATATCCAACCTCCTAGATTCCATTAGGCAAGGATCCACCGTAAAGCTCGGCAACTTTATCTATGCTTTGGGCATACGATATATAGGCCAAGGGGCGGCCAAAATTTTAGCAGAACACTACAAGTCTTGCGATAACTGGGTAAATGCTATGATGCTCTTATCCACCACAGGACAGATGGACGATATTACCGGAATAGGGGAAAAAAGCGTCGAGTCACTACGCGTGTTTTTCTCAACGACTACAAACATCGAAGTGATAAAAGCTCTGCTCGAACGACTTAATATCCTGGATAACGAAAGTAACACGGCCATAGAGTCTGCGATTACTGGCAAGACCATAGTATTTACTGGAACTCTAGAAAGCATGAACAGGTCAGAAGCTGCGGCGCTCGCGGCCAAACTGGGGGCAAAGGTTGGCAATGCTGTATCATCAAATACCGATCTACTAGTAGCCGGAGCTAACGCGGGTAGTAAACTGGCAGCTGCAGAAAAACTGGGAATAGAATCCATTGATGAAGCTGCGTGGTTGGAGTTGCTCCGCACCCATGACATTACAATAGAACTTGGAGCTTGAATCCCCAACTAAGACAGGAATATCGCAACAGCTGCGTTGCTCAATCTCCTAAAAGAAAGCACCACCTCTTCATGACAAACACCTATGTTATTGCAATGAGATATCAACCATTAGCTGAAAAATACGTGAAACATCACGCAGTATTACAGCACTAACCATGGACACAAGACAGCAGCTGGCCCGCTACGCAACAATAAATTGTTACCACGCTTAAACACATTCCTGGCAACGCTTAGAACCGGGAATTTCCACATTGACTTAGCTTCATGTTACAGTTACCTCCAATGGTCACAGGCTACATCTGCCTATGACTTCCAAACTTGCCGGTACGTGTTTCAGGTGTTGCAGGACAAAAAAGAGAGAAAAAAAACGCTACATATTTATAGATTCTGGGCAAATATGTGATGAACGTGGGCTGGCACGAGAAAAACTCTTCTTATCACGAGGCTCACCGTTTTTAGTGCGCTTCTACAGAAAGCATCTCCTATTTTCCTGAATTCCTCTTATAACGCAACACGCATGACTGTCCTAATTCAGCGCAAAAACACGACACAACACCCTGCGGGAGCCAACATTGCTAACAGCTCTTTTAAGTCGCGGTAGCGCCCCATGGCCATAAGCTACGGCAGACATAAATTAGGGTCCTATTGTAGACACATCCAAATGCATATCTCCTTTCATTGAAAAGACCAGCTTAGTACGGCCTTCAATAAAATCTGCAACTTTATGTCCAAAAAATTCGTATCGCCAACCCTGCATAATATCGCTCGGCAGGAGGCTTATGGCACGCACTAGATCTCTCTTTGAAGCCACTAACTTTTGCGATATGCCATTCTCAAGGCAACCGCTGTGTAACAGTATGGAGAGTAGGTTCAAAACATTTCGGTCGTTGCCATCTTTGCCATATAGTTCGGGCTTGTTATTCATGTTACCGTCTATTATTTCAGAAAGGCTGATTTGTATTTGCCGCAAATACGTCTCCCGCACATGCCTTTTTAGCGCATCCTCGCTGCCACACTCAAGGAAGTCTTTAGTTAATTCCAGGACTCCCTTAGAGCTCAAAACAACATTTCTATTCACATTTAAAGCACGTGCTACGTTTTCCCGCCATTCGACTACTGCCCTTGCCACTACCGCCTCTTGCTCCGTCAAGTCGGAGAAAAAATCCATCCCTTCAAGGAGGTTTGCATAATTATCCACCAAGCCACATTCCACAATTTCCATCTCTTGTAAAAACCAAGATAATCGCCCCTTTTCTGACAATATATCACGCAAGATGCCATAAAGCTTGTGCAGGTATATAACATCGTCAATTGCATACCTAACTTTGCTCTCTGAAAGCGGTCTCTTGGACCAATCAACTCGCTTGAAGGAAAGCTTGTTTAACCTTATGGAAAAAAACTGCTCCACTAGACGCGAGTAGCCAACAGAATTGTCATAATACTCGCAGAACATGGCTGCTATTTGCGTATCAAAAATAGGCTTTGGCAACTCCGGAAATATCACAGAGATCGCGTCAAGATCCTGACGGCAGTCGTGAAAAACCTTAAAGATATGCGGATTACTGAAAACCGTCTGTAGCGGAGCAAGGTCTATGCCTTCTTCTAATACATCAACGACACAATGAACGTCACCATAGGCTATCTGCAATAGACATAACTTAGGATAGTACTCGTTATAGCTCCTTGAGAACTCAGTATCTATTGCGACGCTTTCAGGACTATCTTGTAGCACCCTGGCACAAAACTCAGATAACTTACCAGTGGAACGTATCAACACATTCGCGCTCACTTTGAAAAAGTAACTAAGACGGATCCACCCTCTCCTGAATTCCGAAAGCTTATAGTGGCACCGTGCTCTTCCAAAATCTCCTTCACTATCGCTAACCCCAACCCAGTACCGTGCTCCCTTGTGGTAACATACGGCTCCGTGAGCTTGCCGACGAGGCTCTCTGAAAAACCCACTCCATTATCCCTCACATCAACTGTAACACCGCCCGTCTCTCGCGCTGTTACTACTACTTTTATATATCCACTCCCAGCATTTTGACTGGCGTCAATGGATTCACACGCATTCTTAAACACATTCACGAAAACCTGCAAAATCCTCTCACGATCCCCCCAAACCATCACATCTTCTTCGGGCAAACTCAGATCATAGCGGACCGTATTCCTGCCAAATTGTCCCAATAAGCTCACGCTCCTTATAATAGCAGAAATGTTACATTCTTTAAAGGTGGGACGCGGCATTCTCGCAAACGACACAAATTCATCTATTATGCTGCTAATGCAGGACACTTGTTTCATTATGGTGTCAGCATACCTGAGAAAGGTTTCCCTATCGGTCACAATTTGGTCTGCGTACTTTTTACTTATCCTTTCAGCAGCAAGATATATTGGAGTCATGGGATTCTTTATCTCGTGGGCTATCTTACGTGCTATATCGGACCACGCAGCTTTTCTCTGAGCCTCCACCAGTTGAGAAACGTCATCAAAAGTTATTATAAATCCCCGATCAGCAGCCAAACATTCAACGTTTACGGATAAAGTCAAAGATCGCTGCCCTCGCGTAATGATGACGTCTCCACTACTTCGAGTACTCATTATAAGTCCCGTCACTTCGGGAAACACCTCTCCCAACGGCCTATCAGCCTCCTTACAATCTAGCAACTCCATTGCCCTATTGTTCATCAAGGTCACAAACTGCGCTGAATCAAGAGCAATCACCCCAGAGGAAACTCCCGACAACACCCGTTCAACAAAACTCTTCCTCACATTTATCTCACTATAAGCATCTGTGAGCTGCTGCCTTTGCTTACGTAGCTTCACAACCATCTGGTTGAATGCATGCACTACAGTAGAAATTTCTTCACCTATGCGAACTTTTTTGCATTCGATTTCACAATCAAAATCACCCTCTTGCACTCGCTTAGTAGCAGAAAAGATCTCTGACAGGCTGTCCAAAATGCCTTCCGCAAACCCCACACCAAGCCACACTGAAACAAAAAGGATCACCAAAAACAGAAAAAGAAATGCTAAGGAAAGCTGTAGTTGCAACACCACCAGATGGTGTTTTATATCTCTAAGATAATCAGGAATTTTCCCATTATATGAAGATTCACCTACAGGAACTTGATCCACAAAGCGCACGGCAAGTAAGTAAGTTTGCGCTTCGTCATCCAAAAGTTGCGCTATGTGTACAGCCGTTTCACCAACGGAAACCACAGGGCTCTTGGCCTCATGAAGGTCCATTTGTTCGATCAGAATTTGGGCTGTGTTCTCGTCATCGCCGCTATCTGCAATAATCTCATCGTTTCTGACAAGTAATATTCTAGAAAAATCAAAGATCTCTGCACTACGGATTATATCCTTCGCATGGAGATTACCTTTTGAAGTTTTGAGATACTTAAAAAGATGAGCAAAATCAGACTTCAAAACCACGTCGTTGTAAATCCTATCCTGCCCTAAGATCCTTGCGGTACATTTGGTAAAAGCTGGCAGGATACTTTCTTTGTACCACTCCTTCACTCCATAATCAAAAAACATGTAGGAGAATCCCGACACTATAGCAGCAGGGATTATCCCCACAGAGGTGAATATCAACACTGCTCTCGCCTGAAGTCTAAAGCCCAGCTCCTTACGCCGACATCGCACCCAGATGTATACCACCCAGTAGGACAAAACCGATACAAAAAGGAAAAAAAGAAGCAACCCGCCCATCAACCACAGAGAAATGTCCCAAGGGGCTGCATGGTGACCAGCATCTAAGATATCTGATAAAAGGAAAAAAAGAAACAGGTTGAGGGACGCCAACAAAACAGAAAAAAAACCACTCGCTAGAGCGCTCTCGAAAGCACCCGAGAACAGGCGTCTCCCCTCCTTAGAAAAACCTCGTCGCACTCATACCTCGACCAGGTCGAACCTACTACTCCGAAATAACCTCTAGGTTAACCGCAGAGACCTTCCCGTTATTCTCATCCAACTGATACCTAACCTTCTGGCCTTCCCTGAGATTATCTATTCTACTCCTCTGCAGTGATGTAATATGCACAAAGACATCCTTCTCACCCTGTCCTAATCCAGAACCGCCCGACTTACCACCTTCTGAGCTGTCCTTACAAATGAACCCATAGCCCTTCTCTACGCTAAACCACTTAACATGACCGGTATAGAACGCCTTCCCATCTACTAACTGAGACATTAAAAAACCTTAAATATTCAGACAAAAAACCGCATCACACACTCAGGCACACACGCGCCTGAGTTGTACCATGCACGGCGCTCCGAGACTATATTTTAATGTTTGGCATTGCAAGAGAAATATTATTGCTATGCATATTTTACCTAGCAGATAACGTGGTCAAAACGCGTTAAAAGTGCATGACTCAGGCTACATACATCAGGAGTTTTCAAAGACGCAGACCCTGCACCTTTGCCCGCAAACTCTCTGAAAATCTCTGCGATATAAAAACAAGTACTACTTGCCTGCATGCTCTGCAGGAACTCTGTATCCTCTACTGCATGCTTTAAACCTATAACACTACCAGCCATCCAATATGTATAGATCGTGATTTCACAGTTACCAGACCGAAGGCGGTAGTGACAGTTGACTGTGCGGCAAACCATAAGGAAAGCGGGGGTGCGCATGCCCGTGAGGATTTTCCGGAACGGGACGATGAGAACTGGATGAAACATACTATGGCGCGGTACGATGGCGGCTACCAAGTATTCTTATCTTGCAACAACATCCACGATAATACTGCGTGACACGCTAGTATATTAAGCCTAAGTACCAGCCACTAAATTTAAACGCACCCTGTGCTGGTTACCCTCGCGTGTACTTGCCCCGATCCCTAGCCAAGAGTTTTTACTTGCACGTAAACGGGATAAACGTTAGAGTTCACCACGGGTTTGTTCCTTGATTCTACGTGGTTCCCTATGTCAGTATTACCTGATCACTGGATAAAGAAGAAGGCTACAGAGCAAGGAATGATATCTCCCTTTGTGGATCACAAAGAGGGCGCCGGCGTGTTGTCGTACGGGCTGTCTTCCTATGGGTACGATGCTAGGTTGGACAGTAAGTTCAAGATCTTTTCCAATACCCATTCTGTGATTGTGGATCCCAAAAACTTTTCACACGACAGTTTCATCGACATAGAGGGTGACTTTTGTGTGATCCCTCCGAATTGCTTTATGCTGGCGAAAACCGTGGAATGCTTCAGGATTCCCAGGGATGTGATGGTGATTTGTGTGGGCAAGTCAACTTATGCGCGCTGTGGAATAGTGATAAACGTCACACCATTGGAACCAGGGTGGGAAGGTCATGTGACCCTAGAGTTCTCAAATACGTCACCTCTTCCTGTTAAGGTGTATTCCTACGAGGGTGCCTGCCAGTTCATATTTCTTGAAGGCAAAGAGCGCTGTAGTATCGCATACGATGAAATAGACGGGAAATACATGGGGCAAAGCGAAGTAACTTTGCCTATAGTAGGCTAGTAACCGTCGGCCTGCGTGTGGGATCACTCCCTTTCATCCATCGTTTGTAGTGGCCGCTCGCACTATCCGTGCTGGGCAGTTTCCGGCGTTTCCTTTCATAACAATATGCTCCTGCAGCTGCTTTATCGTGGACGTTGTCACGCAAGGCGGAGTCCTTTCCTGTTAGCTCCGCATAGATCTTGGCGCATCTATAGCATATCAAGTCCCATATCATGGTGCCAACTGCGCTGAACACATATGACAAGTAAGTAGAGCTTTATTCACAGGCGCGACCGATGCACAAATCCAAAACTACCACCTTGGGCATGCTTAGCACTTTCATGATGAACATGCATAAAATTTTGTTGGCCCTCGATCTTCACCCGACTATCATGGGCACGTGCCAGTATTTTACTGGGCAGGTCACCAGCTGGTACCTCACATGGGCGCGGACCGCAATGAAGATATATGACACCTGTGCACATGGTGCCGGCTGAGTGTGGTTAAATGAGTTTCACAGGTATAGCATGATTGAGTGCTCTAACGTATCGTGTATCCGCGGTAATAGGGTTGTGTTTCAAAATCTGAGCTTTAGCGCTGACAGCGGCGTTGTTACCATTATCGCTGGGAAAAATGGCTGTGGAAAGTCCACATTGCTGAGGGCCATAGTTGGGCTAGTACCAGTGGCATTTGGCTGCATTCGCCTAAATGGAGAAGCAATCTCGACTTCCAGTTCCAATATCTCAGATATAACTTATATTGGACACACTAACGCCTGCATTGACCATTTAACCACTTTAAATATGCTGGAAATGTGGGCTACAATGCGGAATAACGTTGAGCTTATTCCTGCTGCAGTGAGTTTTTTCTCATTACATCAGGTTCTGGACACAAAATATAAGAATCTCTCCTCGGGATGGAAACGCAAGGTAGCACTCTCTAGGCTACTGGTGTTCAACACAGACATATGGGTGATAGACGAACCCTTTGCGAACTTGGATACACAAACTGCATTGTTGGTGCACAACTTGATATCCACAAGGGCCGAGCGCAGAGGCATAGTTTTGCTATCCCATCACGGGAGCGAGCTATCACTTGAGAATGCCAATACCATAGATCTTGAAGCCTATAGTCCGCATTGTTAGGCAGTCCGACTTCGTTCAAAGACCAAACGTGAGATGTAGACTTCTATTGCTAATACCACGAAACCAAATACCTGGTGCATGGAAGCAAGGTGTACCTGAACAGAGTGAACCAGCGTTGCTACCCCAAGCAGAAATTGTACCAACATACAAGCACTTAGCCAGACGGCGGCTTTATGGCGTAAAAACAACGGCATCACAAGCGCAAGAAAAAGAACCACTGTTCCTAAAAGTCTATGCAGAAACTGGACTACCATTACATCACCTAGCATATTGGCATTTATTAGCTGCCCAGAAAGGATCTGCTGCGGAATAACGGCGCCATCCATTAGGGGAAAAGTATTGTAAATTAGACCAGCATCTAAGCCAGCTACCAACGCACCAAACACCATTTGAGTGCAAGTGAGAACAACTGTCAGACCAATCGCAACGCGTCCTGTGGTAGCCACATTTTTTATGATACCAACTCCCATGCTCTCCAGGAAGCTGTACCACAACAACGAGAAAATAAGAATCGTGAGGAAAAGATGCGCTGCCAAACGATAATGGCTAACATGTGGTACATCGACGAGACCACTCTTCACCATGAGCCAACCAACAACTCCCTGTAATGCCCCTAGAATCGCTATAATGCCCAGTCTTATCGCAAGCCGTTTATTGATTTGTCTGCGCAGACCCCAGTACGCCAGCGGAATAAAAAACACCATACCCAGCGCCCTTCCTAGCAATCTGTGTAGGTATTCTACCATGTATATACGCTTAAAATCACTGAGGGAAATGCCTTGGTTAACGTAAAGATATTCGGGTGTCTTCTGGTACTTTTCTTTTTCCCTAGCCCAAGCTTCATCCCCAATAGGGGGAATCACCCCTGTAATAGGCTTCCACTCCGTAATCGACAGCCCTGCATCTTTAAGCCTAGTCATACCTCCCACCAATACCATAAGCATCACCATGCCACAGCAAACTCCTAACCAGATTGCACTTTGTAGCGAACTCATGACAATAATTCCTGATGGACAACTATAGTAAGCAGTACAACTTCAAACTCCGGTTCCTGTACTCACGGAGTATCGCCCATGTTAACACGAAGAAATAGATCGGGGCAATGAGCATCTCCTCGCATTACGCTCCTGTGTACACATTCACAAACTTAGCTTGTGTCACTGCTGCTTTTAGCACGCTAACCAACACAAAAACTTTCCCTGTGTTTTTGGCACACCTACCCAAAACATTTTCTAGACATTAACAGTAAATGCCACTCATTGACAACGCTCCTCAACAAAGTTTTGCGATTTCTTAAAGAAAAAGCCCCAACTAATCCGCTTTAGAGCATAACACACTGAGATTACAAGCCGCCTACACTGGGGATTTGACCAACTGGGACCTTGACTGCCAATGGGTATTATGTTAGTCGTGGTCACATTGGACGGGGAGCGACAACATGGGATCTTTAGGACGGATTTTTTGCCTGTTAAGCCTTGTAGTATTGGTGGCAAGTTTTCCTCTGATAAGTAAATGGGCCTCTGGTGTCAAAAGCCAAAATCGCCAGGAGATAGAGGCTATAATTGAGGAATACGTATACAAAAATCCCCACAAAGTAATAACAGCCATAAGTAAGGGGCAAGTTGCGTTAAATAGGTCAGAAATGAAGAAGAAAGTTCTGGAAAATAAGGACCTGATCGATGACCTTTCTTACCCAACATTCGGCAACAAAAAAAGTGACGTGTTCCTCGTGCAGTTCTTTGACTATTCGTGCGGCTATTGCAGATCCATGCTACCAAATATCAAGGAACTACTTGCCGATGGGAAAGTTGGCATAGTGTTTCGGGACCTACCGTTACTAGGGGATGCATCTACCCTTGCTGCGCGTTCAGCATTAGCTGTGTATTTTGTAAATCCTGAGAAATACATCGACTTTTATTTCGCTGCCCTTGCACACAACGGAAAGTTCTGGGAGGCTGAGATGCCGGACTTGGTAGAATCCGTGGGGATCTCTAGGGAGGACTATCTAAAGTCACTAGCACAAAATAAGGAGAAAATAGAGAGCATGCTGGAATCGACTAAGCTTCTCGCCGATAACCTTAACATAAGGGGAACCCCAGCCGTTATAGTGGGTGATTCCGTATTGGTAGGGGCTAGCGACCTACCAACATTACGCGATCTTATCCAGGCAGCCAAGGATGCTAAGATAGCGAAATCTATAAAAGCAACAAAGGTTTTCTCGTAACGTCACTGCGGAAGAAAATCCAGCCATGGCTGAGCCTTGGAGTGTGAGGCAGAGTGACGTATCCTGAGCTGCATACTCGAAGCTATGTGGTGAACAGGTCACGTACAGGTCCCTGAAGCTCATAGTGATTGCTGCAGCGTTACGGTAGAAACCAAGCCAAAACACAGCGCCGCACAAAAGTATCTGGAACAGACCCTATCTACCCTGGGCTTTCACATTAGTTGGAAACCTGGAAGCACGCTTACGTACCAGGAGGAGCACGACAATGCGCTGTAGAGGCTGCACGAGAAAGTTTCTTGCGTGCAGCCACTCTTCTAGTTGTCTAGCACTAGATACTCTAGCACACTCTTCTCCACAATCTGGCACGATAGCAGAAAGTATCTCCGGCAACCATGTGCAGCACTGGTTATCAGCATATAAGCAACACAAACCTGTTACCAAATAGAAGCGCAAGATGCACATCATGACGTGAGGTGTCAACTCCTCTAGCTGTCGAAACCTAGGATGCTAGCGCACTACTCTTTTCTTTTGCGCAGTCCGGTCGACAGCAGAAGGTATCTCTGGAAACTACAACACATCCCTAGTTCCACCATAAACAATACAAAACTTGCTGCACACGGCACGTAGGATGTGCCAGAATTACTTGAGAAAACGTTCGCTTGCGTACCTGCATTTGCCAAAGAAACCAATATTTCGCGACGCTAACAGCTGTTAGCCACAATCCCGATATGCCTCAACGTAATGCTATAAATCTAGCTGCTTCCAGCATTACAACACAAAATTTTGACGAACTCTTAAAGCCCTGTACAGCCACCACTCAGTCCTTAGCAGGCCAGTAAGCGCTCTTAGTATCCAAGATATTACACAAATTGTCCTATCTGCTTGAAGCATATCAGCAGTCATCGCCAATATATTTCTCATCTCTCCCCCACAAACAAGGTAGAAAGTAATCCTAAAAAACTTTGTGGAAAACACAAACCCTCTGCAGCCGCCGACTCCAGCGAACCAGTGCCCATAAAACAAGGCGCTAACCAAGCCCCATGCGGCGTGCCTAAACCGTGTTAAAGAGCATTTTCGCTTCTTCCTCGTAAGGAGTTCGTCATGGACGAGCAAGAAATAGTGATAGTGAGCAACATCATAAAGGATGTAGCTCTGAAGTTTCACGGCATCCAGTACAGGGTAGGAGCTATGATTGAGTTGCCAAGAGCGGCATTATTAGCTGATAGGTTAGCTAAACATGTTGATTTCTTCAGCTTTGGCACCAACGATCTTACTCAGACTACCATGGGTATTTCTCGTGATGATTCGTCAAAATTCACTGAGCACTACATAGATTCCGGGGTGTTTTCATCAGATCCCTTTGAGGCTTTGGATATCGACGGCGCAGGCAGACTCATCACTATCGCTGTGGACTTAGTTCGCAAATCTGGTAGAAACATCAAAATAGGTCTTTGTGGCGAACATGGTAATACTCCTCAAGCTATGAAACTTTGCTCTGAACTTGGGATAACAGATTACTACAGATCATGATAACATACCGTGGCAGCCATATCTCGGCGCTTATTCAACTATTGCGTGTTACACTAAACCTGAGAGTTATAATCAAGAAACTTCCCCAATAGCTCATTTGCATCTATACAACAACCGACACATGCACTGTAAAAATACAAAAATATTCCGCGGCGCACTGCCATAGCTGAGGGTGTACAGCACCTACGCCGTAGAACGTTCGCTCCTGCATCTTGCTTTGCCTTGCAATAAAACAAAATACACAAGTATTACCAACGTCTGCAGGACATATAAGCAAATAAGATGCTTGCGCTTTGGGATTATTCACTCCCGGACTGTCAGAAGAAACGAGCAATTTTCCTTAGGCACTTGCAGTTGCTCAATGGACATCCGCATCGAGAAAGAGCACGTCGAAACCATGCTGATCTTGCTGCATTAACACTTCCAGCATCTTACAGAACTCAATGCATAAAAAACGGCACATACTGTGTCTTTTAGCTTGCTATACAAGCTCCCGACACATAACGAAAATCTCACAAACTTCTGATAGCGCTCAATTAAAATTGATTGATCTCAGAACACATCAAAATTTACGGTCATGCCCAGATCATTTGCCACACTCAGCAGGTATCTTACCAAGTTCTCCATGCTCACTTCTTCCTGCTTTCCCGTAGCCATGTGCTTGCATGACACCGCAGCACGACTTAATTCCTCCTCACCAAAAATCAGTGCAACATCCGCAGCAAGTTTGTTCGCATTCTTCAACCCTGACTTCAACTTCACTATTGCGTAATCACAAGCTACCTTTATTCCCGCCATCCTAAGTTTGTGCGCCACAAGTAATACTAGGCCAGTAGCCTCTTCACATATGGGCAAAATCGCAACACAGAATCTATGTTCCTTAGAGTAGTCAAACAACGCTGCCAACCTCTCAACCCCACCAGCAAAACCCACTGCAGGCGTAAAAGGACCACCCATCATCGAAATAAGACCATCGTAACGCCCCCCAGCTATCACTGCATCCTGGGTGCCTAAACATGTAGTTTTAAACTCAAAGACCAGCCCACCGTAGTAATCCAGCCCCCGCACCAACCTGGGATTAACAACATACTGCACTTCCAGCTTGTCAAGATTTGCTTTTACGTCATCAAAAGCTTGTTTCGCGTTCACATCATAAAAATCTGTGACCACAGGCGCAGCACTCACTATGGGGATGTCCTTGTCATTCTTCGAATCCAAAATTCGCAAGGGATTAGTGCTTAACCTCCTCTGGCTCTCCTCAGACAAGCTTTGATGGTGCTTTTTCAGATAATCCTGTAGTTTCTCCTTATATGCTGCCATACTTGCCGGGTCCCCCAGAGAATTTATCTCCAGCACTACCTTACCCCCGAGATCAAGTGCTCCTAAAATACTCCAAGCCAGCAAGATCATTTCAGTGTCTGCAGCACTTCCCGCTACACCAATCTGCTCAAAATTTATTTGATGGAACTGGCGCTGACGGCATTTTTGCGGCCTCTCATAGCGAAACACCGGCCCTTCAGTGAATAGTTTAGCCGGCAATTGTAAGTTTTCACAGATAAATAATCTGGCTATCGCAGCAGTGAACTCCGGACGCAGAACCAAGTTATCTCCGCCACGATCCGGAAAAAGATACATCTCTTTGCCCACAATATCGGTAGCGTCACCCAAAGTTTTGCTAAAAACCTCCTGGTGCTCCATGATCGGGGTCTGTATCGGCAAAAACCCGTATCTTTCCGCGATCTCGCTGGCGACGTTACGAATATGCTCATACTTGCGACACTCCCCCCAGAGCAAATCTCTGGTACCCCTGACGGGCTGCAATTTACCACTCATTATTCCTGCACCTAGAACTATGACCCCACGGCCCCATTTGGTGACATGTCACCAAAGCAGCACATGTGTACATTTTTTTTACAAAACTACCTTCGAACTGTAGAATATACCAAAATCTAGGGATCACCTATGGAGAATCAGCGGGCAGTCATACACGAAGGCAAGGCTAAAATATTGTTTCGTCACCATGACGACAAACTTGCAGTGCAGCATTTTAAAGACACCATAACTGCCTTTAACTCTGTCAAGGCCGATTACATAGAAGGAAAGGGCGCAACAAATTGCCAGATAAGTAATATCTTGTTGTCACACATCGCTAGACACAATATCGCGACACATATCGTATCGCTTGTCAGCCCCAGAGAGCAACTGGTGCGGAAGTTGGACATGGTACCTTTGGAAATTGTCGTACGAAACGTCGCTGCCGGAAGTCTCTGCAAAAAGTTTGATATAGCTGAGGGACAGGTCTTTCCAGAGCCCCTGGTGGAGTTCTATCTCAAAAGCGACCGCCTAGGTGACCCGCTAATTACGGAAGACCATATAGTCTGTTTTCATATCGTCACAAAAAACGATCTGCAACAAATACGCTCCATGGCACTAAACATAAACTGCGTTCTCCGTGAGGTTTTTGCAAATGTAGGAATTACTCTTGTGGATTTTAAGTTTGAAGTCGGATTCTCAATTGAGGATCGCGTAATAGTCCTGGGAGATGAGATAAGTCCTGATACCTGCAGACTTCGCGATTCCACTACAAATAAGGTGCTCGATAAAGATTTGTACAGATTCAAACTAGGAGACGTTGGTGAGGGTTATAACGAGGTTCTACGCAGACTCGAGCAATACGCTCCGACTCATTAACAACACACAGCCATCTTCCTCCCTTCACGCACAACTGGAATTCGTTGGAATTTGCTATCCTCAAAACCAAAACTACCGCCCGTAGAATTTCATTAGTATATGCCATGTTGCCATAAATGGCCACTGTAGCTGCAGCCGAACAACTTTATCACAGTACACCTATTGACTTTTATGAAAGAAAAAACACATAGTTAATTTTTCAATAATTTATTTAGGAATAATCTACATGAATACAGGAGTCCTGCGTCAGCAGATACGGAAAAATTGTGAGGAATTGAGAGTTTTGGCTGTAAGAGAGGCAAGTCGAGTTATTGCGAATTTCTTTGAACGCAATTCTATGGAGGAGATAAGGCAGCACTTTAAGATGTTCGTGGGCCCTTCCGGGAGAGAAAGAGTAATCGATCCAGAACAGACATCAAAAGCCATTCAAACTGCAAGTGCCATTACAGATATCATTGGTGAGTTACACAATATTTATCAGCGTACACATAACGGCATGCACGGGCAAAATGGTGCTGCGCCCCTGACTGATGCACAAATTGATGCCGACGGAGAACGGACCGAGCAGATGTTGCTGAAGCTTTGTGAACTGTTGAGACCAATTAGAAAAAAGTATAATTGCAATTCTGCACCTGGACGCGTAATGGGGAGGGTTGGAAGAATCGCCACGGAAGGAATACTTTATATATTCCTTTCTCTACCGTCTTATTTAACGCAACTACGTAAAAGTGTGTTTGGAAAGTTTTTAGAGAGTTATGGAGCGCTGCCTCGTGTTATTACTGTGATGGCGTGGACGTCACTGCTAAGAGATTTTATGGCAGAAACCCTTGAACACGATACAGCAAAAAGCAATGACATATTTCTCAGAAAATGCCTGTTTTTAGTGGAAAAAGTTAAAGACAGAGCGGCATTGCGCGATGCGCTAGCACTTCATACTAAAGAACCTATGCCTGAACTTAGCATGAAGTACTTGAGGGCTTTGGAAAAAATTGTCACCATCACATCGCTGGAGGCACTAGTTAACCACAGAAAAACATACCCTGAATTATTGGAAACCGTTAATTATCTGGCCCGCACGGATCTGCACCCCAAGCACGAACTACTAGGCTATCAATTTGTACAGGAATCCTTTGAAGGCATGCGGGGCTTTGCACGCCTTATATCCGAGTATCTAGAAACCATGGAAAACTTGCTTAGATCCCGGAATATGGGCAACCGGTCACAGTGTCAACTTCTGCGAGGAAGGTTTCGTACATTATCAGCAGAATTTGTCGCATCTACTCGTTGGCTTTCACCCTCACAATGCGTAGAAGGGGAGAATACTTTGTCACACATGGCCAGAATGAGGAGGGTATACCACATTGCGCGCAGGACCCACAATTTAAATCCTCTATCCTCCATTGCACGGCCGCAATTGATACAAACTCCATATGATGCGCAGAACTTCGAAGATATCTTCGCAACATTACTAGAACGAGTACATCTGCTTGACAGGACTGTGTTCGATCTAGGAGATGTAGTTGCGCGGTGTGAGAGGCAGCACCGCGCATCCACTGCACACAGATCATGTACCCAAACGGCTGATATGCACAAGGACGATATTCTTAATCTAGACAAACTGGTGGCAAATTACGTGAAGCACCTGCAGCTTTTGCACCAACACGTCCACCCGCATAGGAATGACAGTTCGCAGGGAGCTCTCATCGACATGACAAGCTCTCTACTCTTTGATTCTATATATGTAGACTATAAGGATATGCCTAAAACAACTGTGAATTATTCATCCAACGTATCTATCTTACGGGATGCACTGCCGGGTCTGCGGCAAAGAGACGGAACAGAGGTACATAAATTTTATATGGAACTAAAGTGTGGAATAATTGACAATTTATTTCCGTCCATACGTTGTAATATTCCAACACTCCGTAATGCTGAACGTGTCTGGATAATAACACCTGACAACGCTCAAAATTCGCACAAACACCATACGTTTCCTGTTACAAGGAACAACGTAAGAGAGACGCACCCTAGCAATGCACCTGCACAAGTAAACGGAGAGCACCCTACATTCAGTACCCCCACTTCAACTGGACAGGCATCTGAAACCCATCTCTTTCATGATGTAGCTCACGGAAATAACACATGGCAAGTCCAACATGCATCAGATCTTGATCCAACCAATCCTACCTTTCTTGATCAGGAATCTCATTCCACAACATCACATACAAGTTCTCTAGACTCATCTGAGACACTAGCGGCGGCTGCTAACGACCCTACTACGCATCGGAGTACAGAAGTTGATGGCAAGTTCTCTTCAAGTCAAACCCCTGCATTTTCTGCACTCAAAACACTGGAACTTGCCACCTATCACGAGCTACAGGCAACCATTGATGGCATAGATGACAATGAGATGCCAAATTTGATGGACTCTGTTATGTCGTTCACCGACGAAGACTTACGTGCACTCGATATGTTGTTAGAGGGATGCAACCCTGGTCTCACGGATTGCGGGACGGCTCAGGAACTCCCAGTTGCTAATTTCGAAAATTACGCCACAGCGCCCGCTACATATGTGCCACATGGATATCAGAGTACCAACTGGTATAGTAGTCCTGCAGCCAGTGCGGCACTTGAACCCCTGGCAGATGGGGCGATTGAGCCCCATAGCGCGTCCAAGGTGCACACACACCATTGTGACGACTACCCTACCTCATTACAGGCACCACTCCTTGCATTTAATACAATAGCAAGGCACAATATCAATGAATGTAATAATCTTAATCACGACCGGCACCCTGGTAAAAGGATCTACAGTTATCAGCATTTAACCCAAGAAACTCCTAAAGTCGCAACAATGGAAAGTTCTAATCCAGCAAGAAAACGTATGATACCTGGAGAGGAAAACACAAGCTGGGATCAGCATCCCAGTGCCAAGAGGCATATAACTTGCGCTAGTTCAGTTCTAGAACTTGCTACGCATGACGCACTAGAGCTCGACAGTATTGTAAGCGCTTTGCCCCCTGACGCAGGCTCGGCTACCCAAGATATCGGTCGTATGCCTTCGCACGTTCTGGGGGCGCCAATCCTTGATGAGCTGCGTCTGACGCCAGGTATATTCTATTAGTGCTTAGTTGCGAAACTAGACCAATGTCTAGGGTTCACTGTGATAAGGTACGGTTTTGTCTAAGCGCAGTGCAGCACTATAGAAAGCTGGAGAGCGACGCTACTTGAAACAACTTATCTATGCAAGGGCTACATCACACTAATCTAATGTTAATGTGGTGTAGTTCTGCTCGCGGTAGTTACGTAAGCTCGTACTAACGCTGCATGTAGCGCAAATCTAATACCGTAGTTGGTACATTTTCCTGAAAGTTATTTCCAGGTCAAATGATACAGAAAAAATTTCTCCACTTATGGTTACCAACCTTGGCCAGTATTACCCGCAGCCACCCGTAGTGCTCAACCAGCAGCCAAAACATAGAACGTGTAGCAGTCCTAATCCCTGAGAAACCGTAGGCCTTTATGGCCATTGAACTAGCTAATAAAGAACTTGGAAAAGCGTTGCACGTAGCATGCCACCAGAGGTGCTGTGAATATAAATCCATCCATCCTGTCCAAAACCCCTCCATGACCTGGAAATATGAACCCACTGTCCTTTACCCCACACCAACGCTTTATGGCAGACTCTGTAAAGTCCCCACACTGAGCCACCAACGCTATGATCATTCCTATGAACAAAGAATGTGGCACAAAAAACAAACCGAATATCATGGACATTACCAGTGTGCTTACCGCACTAAACGCCATTCCTCCCCATAGGCCAGCCCAAGTCTTATTGGGACTGATAGTAGGCATTATCTTACGCACTCCATAGCTCCGTCCCACAAAATACGCCGCGATGTCGGTGCTCCAAATGCTCAGAGTAAGCCACATCAATATTATTGCCCCGTGTGGCAGCATGTATATGTACATCATCGAAGTATACGGCAAAACAATGGTGACTACAGCGCCCAAATAAAACCACCTATTCCCCTTAGTAATTTGATTCCACTCAAAAGATGAAACCATCACCAAGAGAAACATTAGTGCATAAAACACCACCCCTCCTTGGAAGAGGCCAAACAAAAACGTAAAACTACCTACAGCCGCCGAGATTGCCCTAAGCAGCAAATTCCTGTCCAACACCGGCACCCTATAATTCGCTATCGCCTCCTTGACCCCGTTAACCTGCTCTGCATACCTTTCCTTCAACTCACTGACCTTCATAGTCACCCCAAACAAAGCCTAACTCCCACTAGAAAAAGCACGCTCTCAAGCCGCACTCGACAACACCTAACATTAATCCTGCTACATGCCTAATTAAGACACTATCTACCATATTTCCTACGTCATACCAACTAGTCATCAAGCATTTCACATTAGGAAAAGTTTGTAGCGCTACATTTTATCTTATGACTGAATTGCTTCTACTGCTGCCGAAAGAGAGTACCAAACATTGCCCTGTGCTCACTAATTTTTACACTCACGTACACAATAAACCAAAACCAGATCTTAGGTACAATCGTTTGACATATCTGCACGAACGCACCTGGTAATCTGAATGCATCATATAGAAATCAGGCAGCAGCTCTGTAATATGGGAATACTACACTGTGCCGTAATGCACCCTGTCATCTGGTAAATCATGCACACATCAAAAACAGGCGTTTTCTACATGATATTTTCTCAGCGCCACTAGGAACTAGCCACAAACAAAAGCCACTAGGCAATGCCATACAGTGCTCCTAGCAGACCGCGCTAT
Organism: Anaplasma platys; assembly: GCF_012790675.1. NCBI lineage: Bacteria > Pseudomonadati > Pseudomonadota > Alphaproteobacteria > Rickettsiales > Anaplasmataceae > Anaplasma > Anaplasma platys. The sequence goes on along the minus strand of NZ_CP046391.1, from coordinate 163,102 downwards.
GCCATTGGAGACACGCTCCTGGACTTTGCCCGCTGGTGATACACTTTCCACAACACGCCGACGGCTACCAAACTCAGAGAAAAACCCATTCTGCAACAGTCAGGCACCCCAGAGAGCGCACTATCCCAAGATCTCACTTTCCTTAGCAGTAAAGGCATCGGTAATTTTCTTAATAAAAGAATCAGTAATCTTCTGCACTTCGGCACTAACACTGTGAAAGTCGTCCTCCGAGATCGCCTTGTCATCCTGCATAGTTTTCAGCTTCTCTATGGCGTCACGCCTTATATTTCGCATTGAAACCTTTCCTTCTTCGGTCAGCTTATTCAGCATTTTCACCAGATTCTTTCGCACATCATTAGTAAGCTCCGGAACAGCAAGCCGCACTGTGCTCGATTCACACACCATGCCAAACCCTAAATTTGAAGCTTCTATTGCGGTTTTTACCGCCCCAAGCAAACTTGCATCCCAAAGCGAAACCAGTAGGTTTCGCCCCGAAACAGAGATGCTGGCAACCGTATTTAGCTTCGCTTTGCTGCCATAACACTGCACCGTAACCCCATCCAACAAGGACGCACTTACTCTTCCCGTCCTAATGCCTGCTACATCGTTGAGAAACATGGCTAGGGTCTTTTCCATTCTCTCCTGGGCATATTGCTTAACTGTACTGGTCACTCTTCCTCCGATTCAGATATAGTGGTAAACATTCCCCTTCCCTTCACGACTTCTGAGAAAGAATCCTCCTTACTCAGATCGAATACTATTATCGGAAGAGAGTTATCCCTTGCAAGAGATACAGCAGCAGCGTCCATGATCCTGAGGTTAGATGCTAAACAGGCATGGTAAGACACCTTGTCATATCTTTTAGCAGAACAATCCTTCTTAGGATCGGAAGAATAGACACCGTCAACCTGAGTGCCCTTAAAAATCGCATCACAGCGCATTTCTATACTACGTAACACTGCAGCAGTATCAGTGGTAAAAAATGGGCTACCAATGCCTGCAGCACAAATAATCACCCTTCCCTTCTCAAGATGGCGAATGGCACGACGCCTAATGTACGTTTCACAGACCGCAGTCATCGGGATCGCCGAAAGAACTCTGCTCTCCACCCCTATTTCTTCTAAGGAATTCTGCAGCACCAACGCATTGATCATCGTCGCCAACATTCCTACATAATCGTTACTTGCCCGTTCAAACCCAAACGTCGCGGTTGAGCCGCGGAAAATATTGCCGCCACCTACTACCAGGCACAGCTCCACCCCCAATTCCTTGACGTTTTTTATATCACGCGACAACTTCTTGATGATATTCTGATCAAAACCACCTTCTGTCGCAAGAGCTTCACCAGAAACTTTAAGCAAAACCCTCGAATAACGCACCTGCCCCGCAGAACCATTACTAACTGACATATCCAAGCGTAAATCCCCCATGGGACCAAATAATTACACAACAATCCTATAATAAATAAGCGCGTCTAACTAGTCTACAGAAACATGTACTTTGTGAACTTACAACCGCCTCCATGCAAAACAACACCTGCAGGAGCACCCATTTCACCACCTGAACACAGCTGTACCTCATGCCCAAGTTGCGAGACGCAACAGACATAAATGCTTACGTCGCTTACTCACCTGTATCATCCGCCACAAACATTACCTCATAGCGAACATGTCGCGAACTTCGCCAAGAACCTGCCAGCAATACACTAAGCAACTTTCTCGGTAACAGGATCGGAAACTTGAGCTGTCGCCTCTTGTTTTGTTTTATAATCCAGAACTTTCAAAACCCTCTTCAACAAATTTGGCGCTAGAATTGAAAGAAAATTGACCGAGATATCATGCACCTTTGACGTCCCCTTAACCTGATAGTCAATAGCAACAATACCCCTACTCAAACCACCCCCTGTGAGCAGTTTACCAATCATCGGGGTGTTCCATACCATTTTATTTACGGCATAGGCAGGAACTATTTGTCCTCGCACATCAAAATTCTTCGCTTTCAGGTCTATCTTACCGCCAAGACTTATCCCTAGCTCGACCCCTTCCATCCACGTTTCTTCAAAATGAATAACGTCATTGCTATAGTTAAATGGAACATTCAGCTTGCTGAAATGTATACCACTACCACTCAGCGTGTTACTAATCCCCTTTAAGGACGACAAAGTCAGTATCTGCGCCAATATGGGTGCACCAACCACATTGAACCTACTGATAGAAAACATACCCCTAGTTTCACCTGGGTGTTGTTCGGGGTAAAGATAGAGCGACAAGGTGCCACCATCAACAGTACTCAACACATCAATTGCACGTAAAAATTTGCCAGCATTTCCTGTCTCCACAGCCAGCCCCATTGCGCCATAATCAATGCTAACCCCCTTGTTACTGCCCGAAAAATCTCCACGCACTTTGATATCCGTCTCACCTTTCTCATTTATCACAAACGCAAAATCCGCATTATCTACCAGGACTCCGTTGTTCATCAAAGCCTGTGCCGCCTTTACACTCACGTTAGCTTTCTTAACATTCGAGCTTTCCACGGATGACATCCTGTGCACCAAACCACCCAGGTTAATTTTACTGAGATCTAAGAACTTTCCCTCGATGCTTGCAGCCAGAACATCATTTGCAAGGTTAACATTAATTGCCGCATCTGTCTCTGCAAAATGAAGCTTTTCCGAAATTAGCTCTACCGCGCTTTCCCCTATTTTTCCGTGTAAGTGAACATCAGTGTCATTCCCCTGCACCCGAAGATCATTTACAACGAATATGTCGCTGTCAGATTCCTTAATCGCTGAAAATGTTAGCATTCTCTCCGTTAGCTCTTCATCACTTTCCTGCGCCACTCCCATGTACAGCCCCCTAATATCGGACATTCCCGTTACAGCAAGCTGCCCGGTATGATAGTCCAAAGTACAGTCGATGATCGTCCTAGCTTGCCCTTTTATATCAAACCCCTCAGCAACCACGCTCAAACGCTGCAGATCATCTCCTGACACATATCCTTCAAATTTACAACGAACTCCCGCGTTTTCGTCCCCGGCAATATCCGCGTTGAAGAACATGCTTTGCCCATTCATCTCACCCTTACCATCAACTTTTACATCTCCGCCTTCGTATTCCACTTGCATGGAAGTGTTCTGAAGATGAAAAGCACCAAGCACTTTTTCTACACTAAAATCTTGCACATCAGATGTAAGAGACACTGTGGCGGTGGCTTTCTCTTCACCGTGAAGATTTTTAACCACAATGGAAAACTTCGTATCAGCTTTTCCAGCCACATTTTCGCCACCTAGGCCAAAAAAGTCATCGCCTCCCACCTCATTGTACAGTTTAGCTGCATCTGCATGTGATCTGCCATGCACTTCCAACTTTGCATCATCCTTTTGGATGCCTTTGATCATGGCTACTCCCTCCTGGGCCCGGATGCCACGGTATGAATAATTCCCTGACCTTATTACCAGATCTCCCTTACTGATCAGCAACCCACCATCAACCACATTTACGGCGCCAAGTTCATCCTCGATAGCAACTACCGCATCTTTTAAATGCGAACTCACTATGTAGTTTGCCAAATTTCCCATATCGTATATGAGGCCATGATAGGCTACTTGCGGCTCTCTGAATGACCCACTCAACACATTTTCGCAGTACCAAGTGCGAGCCTGTTCATACATATCCTTCGGCCAATATGCACACACTTTTTTAGATTCCACTTCGTACCCAGCTAAGTTGAGCGTCAGATATTTCGTAGCTGCATCGAAATTGGCACCGGCCTTTATTGCCATATCGTCGGCCCAGAGATCAAAACCAGAAACCTGCAGCTTCCCATCGCTATATTTGGCACGCATTTTGAATTTATCCACCACAATTTCTTCGTCATGAAGGTAAGGAAATACCCCCTCAAGACTATGAACATTAATGCTGCCATATTCCACGTTTGAATGTGCATCAAGTACTATATCTGCGGTACCAGAAGCCTTGAGATACTGGTACCTAGCAAACCTTTCATCAAAGACACTGAAGTACTTTAAAAGCTTGGTGTCAAAATTACTATACTTTAAATGCAGCGATACCACTCCCTTATAGTGCTCTGACAGCTTAGCTTTCATTGCCGAGCCGCCACTCACCAGCTCAAGGTTGAATACCCGCCCATCATATTCGTTTTCCGCCCCGAAGCGTAAGTGGTCAACTATTATGCTATCACCGCTGCTATCACGCAAAAGTAACTCACCTATCTTTACCGGAACATCAGAACGTACGAGCATAAGCATCTTTTCACGAAGAGTATTCGCGGTAAATGGTAAACGGGCCGTTGCAGCTTTTCTTGGAAGTTCTGGATGCTTAAAATCAACACTTATCTTCGGTACCTCTAGGCGACTGTTCCCCCAGTCCCCCCACAAAAACAGAATCCCTATTTTTGAATATACAGAGACCTCGGGAACCAGCACCTCGATGCCCATGTTTTTGTCTACCATCCGCACATCAGCAGCACACAGAAAAAAGTTCTCATCAGCACGGCGCCATGTGATTTTCACATCCTGCATACTGACCTTGGCTCCGGAAAAAACCGACGCCAACTTATGCTCCAAAAACATGTCTATTAGGCGCGAACGAAACTCCAGAGTCTCCTTGGTGCTCACATGGTAGTACAGGACACCACCAAACAGCAAAACAAGGCCAACACACAATAACCTTATAAAAACCCACACTGCTGAATTCATCACACTTTATCGACCACTATGCAGCAGGCATTTTCAACGCACAGAAACCTGGCGTTCGATCGCATCCTTTGCTAGTGAGTCAGCCTCCTCATTGTACCTGTTCCCAGCATGAGCTTTCACCCATTCCCATGTTACATTATGCCTCAGCGAAAGCTTTTCCAGCTCCATCCACAAATCTACATTTTTCACGGCAGAATTATTTGATGTACGCCAGCCATTTAACTTCCACTTGTGTATCCATGAAGTGATCCCGTTTTTAACATAGATGCTGTCAGTGTGCACACACACATTTTTCCCCTCATCAAGTGCAGCCAACGCTGATATAACTGCAGTAAGCTCCATTCTGTTATTCGTTGTATCCGAACAGCTGCCAGTAATCTTACTCTCCTTTCCACAAGGGAAGAGCAATACAGCCCCCCAACCTCCAGGACCAGGATTTCCTAAACAAGCCCCATCTGTATAAATAACAACCCTATCACCGCCCATAAGTACTACAAATTCACCGTTTTTGATTGTATTCCAATACCCTGCATAATACAATGACATTCGTGTTAGTGCCTTTAGCCTTGCCGATAGAAAAAGGGCAGCTGTGTTTTTCATGGTTCTCTTTGTAGGGTGCCATAAATCTACCTAGCGCTACCAGATGTATGAGCAGCAACCTTGGCCCCCAAATTAGGTGCTCTAACTACGGATAGAACATGTGATTAGAAAGAATGAGTTGCCTGGAAAGAGTGACGGGTGTGCCTCAAGAAATTGAGGATACCTTCTGCGTTGATGTTTGCCTAAGTAATCCCAATAAGTCACTTGTCATAATCCTAAAAGACGGCGAGTCACTTGACCTCCGCCTCCATATCTTGAGATTCTTTGACAATAACCATGACATATTCACCTTCCCAGCATGGGACTTTCAACCCCATAAGGGCATGTCCCCCAGCAGCCACGTGATGTCTGCAAGGGTCAGGTGCCTACAAAACCTACTCTCAGCATCAAAACCATATGTCCTCATAACGACTGTAGGGGCCATAACACAAAAAGTGCTGCCAAGAAGCGTCGTGCCCTCCATGACAATGAATATAAAACCTGGACAAACACTATCTATGGATGCCTTGATAGGTTATCTGGTGGAGCACGGATACTCTCAATGTGCTTCGGTGGTGCAAGAGGTAGGAAGCTTCGCCGTAAGAGGAGAGATAGTAGATATATTCCAGTCTGCTGATGAAGACCCCATCAGAATATACTTTTGTTATGACACCATAGAATCTATAAAGTTTTTTCAAATAACCACACAGCTCACGGTTGGCGAAGCCCTAGAGGATCTACTAATCCTCCCCGTCTCAGAGGTGATTAAAAACGATGGCAATATTCAAAGTTTCAAAGCACGTGCCGCCCAGTTGGCCGAGACCCACCCTGCACTATATGAAGCAGTAATCTCACGACAAAAGTATCCTGGAGAGGAACAGCTATTGCCCTGCTTCGTGGAATCTCTAGAAACTATATTTGACTACGTAAAAGGTGCAGTGCTGGTTTTTAGTGAAGCGGTGGCCCACAACCTCCCCCTTTACATTGAAAAAATTATCGAGGAATCAGTGGCCGACTTTTCCACTTCTCTGCCACGCATATCAATGGACCTTGCTGATTATCTCGAGGCATCTAGGCCATTCGCCAAAATAGTTGCCTATCACTTTGAACCACTGGACAAAAGCATTGTTGAGCGTGCTCGCAGCACAAAGAAGAGACGTGGTCTATTCACTGCAATACCAAATTTCAGGCTACAAGCCAAAGAGAGAAACTCAACAATTTTCGCGGCTGCAGCAGATTATATGGCAAAAACTACAAAGCCCGTTATTCTAGCGTGCTACTGTCGCGAGTCTTTACAGTACCTAGTGGAAAAGTTCAAATCCTTTGACATCAGTATGTCACCTGTGCACAGCTACAGTGATGTACGCAGTGGTTACAGCATTGCTATTGCGCCGATGCAAAACGGTGTAGAAACCCAAAATTTTATCCTCATAACTGAGCATAGCCTTCTCGGAAGGGAGTACAGCGTTCGTAAAACCAAAGCAACAATAGCTAGCAATGCATCTGACTTGACCATAGGTGATGTAGTGGTCCACAGAGACTATGGTGTCGGCATATTCAATGCCTTAAAAACCCTCACAGTATGCGGTAACTGTCATGACTTTGTCGAGATCTCCTATAGAAACGATGACAAGCTATTTGTCCCCGTGGAAGACACAGATCTGATCACAAAGTACGGTAACAACACCGACGTTATCCTCGATAAACTGGGCAGCACCTCTTGGCAGGAAAAGAAAGCTAAGTTGAAAAAACGCATCAGAGATATCGCAAAAGCACTCCTGAGCTCTGAAGCAATGCGCAGACTGTCTGAAGGGAGTAAATTTTTTGCCAGCACAGCTTACAGGGACTTCTGCAAGGAATGCGCATATGTAGAGACTGAAGACCAATTAAAGGCCATTGCCGACGTCGAAAACGATCTATCAAGCGGCAAGGTTATGGATAGACTCATCTGCGGCGATGTGGGATTTGGTAAAACTGAAATAGCCCTGCGCGCAGCATTTTTAGTGGTCAGCGAAGACATTACGTGCCAAGTGGCCGTAATAGTGCCTACCACCCTCTTGTGTAATCAGCACTTTGGCGCTTTTAAAGACAGATTCAAAAACTACGACGTCAATATCCAGCAGCTTTCTAAAGTTACTGCCAGAAAAAAACAACAAATCAAAAGGGATCTAGAAGAAGGGAACATCAACATAATAATCGGCACCAGTGCTCTCCTAACCGATGACGTACGTTTCTTAGATCTCAGGCTATTAATAATAGACGAAGAACAGCACTTTGGAGTGCAACAAAAGGAGAAAATGCGTCTGTTCAAGAGTAAAGTTCATGTTTTGTCCCTATCGGCAACTCCCATACCTAGGACGTTGCACATGTCGCTATCAGGCATTAAGGATCTCAGCATTTTACGCACTCCCCCCATTGGAAGATTGGCAGTTGAGATATCCATATCCCACTACAACAATAAAGCGATAAAGGAGGCCATACTTAAGGAAATAAGCCGTGGTGGCAGAATATTTTTCACTTGCCCACTCATATCAGATATCGCACCAGTTATGGAGAAGCTGAAACAGTTGGTTCCTGAAGTGAAGATAGCCGTGGCGCATGGAAAAACTGCTGCAAGCACGCTGGATAAAATTATGAATGAGTTCTATGAAGGAAAGTTCTCTCTACTGCTCACAACATCAATAATAGAGAGCGGTATAGATGTACCAATAGCAAATACTATTATTGTATACAATGCAGACATGTTCGGGCTAGCGCAGCTGTACCAGCTGAAGGGAAGAGTTGGGCGGAGTACCACGCAGGGCTATGCTTATTTTTTACTCTCCAACAAGGCCGTTCCCAATTCTCCGGGAGTCAGAAGACTAGAAATTCTCAAGTCATTAAACAGCATCGGCTCTGGGTTTTCTTTGTCACTTCAAGACATGGATATGCGCGGTTTTGGCAATCTAGTGGGAGAAGAACAGTCTGGAAACATAAAAGAAATAGGAACGGAGCTATATTACAAGATGTTGTCTGAAGAAATGGAAGCTTGTAAATCCGCAACTGAAGACATAAGAAGTTGCCATGATGTGAAAGTAGACATCAATATCAACGTGAGAATTCCTCCCGCATACATTCGGGACCTTGACTTGAGAATGAACGTATACAAAAAAGTCAGTGGACTGAAAACACCCACAGAGATTGAGCGCTGTGCAGCAGAGTTGACAGATAGATTCGGAAAACCGCCACGTGAAGTTGAAAACCTGCTAGATGTGCTTCACATAAAACATCTGTGCTCGATTATACGTATATCTGAAGTCACGCAAATGAAAAACAGCGTCACTCTGCAATTTCAACGCAGCCTGGGTCCAAAAGAGGAAAGGCTTTTGGAGTACTTTGTGCGCAACATGGGAATATTTACCATCACCGGAAGCAACGTCAAAATGACCGTGCCCGGAGTACATGCCCCCAGCATCACAAAATATGTAATCTCCCAGTTATCTACCATGTGTGGCCTACTTTCGGAAAGCAATGTGTGTTCACAGAATACGAACCAGGTTTGCTAACCACCCACGCCACCAGCAAAATATCTTTTGCGTCTGTTAGGCGATGCGTGAACACTTCACTTCCACCACAAATGTAGCACAGTCACCCCGTATTTGTTACTATGGGTAGAAGTGATATACCTGAGAGATTTTTTTGTTTAGTGGAATTATCGCTGCAGTAGGGCATTTAGTCGATGTTTCCAGGATCAGCGAATCTGACGTCATAGCTCATATCGGTACTCAAAAAAAGGAGATTTTTGGCGGAATTAGTAAAGGCAGTTCCGTATCGTGCTCTGGGGCTTGTCTCACGGTAGTAGAAAAGTGCGACGAGCATTTTGTGGTAAATATTTCTGCGGAAACCATGAGAGCAACCAATCTAAAACTGTGGACCAAAGGTACAAAAATCAACCTGGAACCTTCTCTAAAAGTTGGCGACCCACTAGATGGGCATCTTGTGCAGGGACACGTGGACTGTCTCGGCACTGTACTCTCGATAACTCGCAATGCCGGGTCCCGTGTGGTGGAGATTCTCTGCGACGAATCCCAAATGAAATACCTGGCACACAAGGGCTCCGTAGCAGTCGATGGAGTTTCATTGACCATAAATGACGCCTCCCCCGGAAAATTTTGCGTGAATATTGTCCCTTACACCTGGGACAACACCACGTTTCAGTATCTTATGGTGGGAGACATTGTAAACATTGAAACCGATCTTATCGCCAGGTACCTGGCGGCTTTACACCGGGCATAACCCCCAAGCCTTCCCGTGGTTCCAAAGTAATAGCAAATGCTACCAACAGACCTTCTCTGCGGTGCGACATACGGATAAAACCTCAAGACAGGTCGGTACTATTGCGAACATGCCCAAGAGGGCAACACTACGCAAAACAAAAACTACAAGTGCTCATGCCAGCACGGGCTGCTGCCGGACACCGCGCTAGTACCCACTCAAAATCCTATCCACCAGCTCAGCTACAGTAGGGACATGCCCATTGTTGTAGAACTCATCGCTGCCAAACCTGTAAGCATTATGCCCAGAAAACATGAGCTCCCTTTCACAATCTCCTTGGTGAATGATATTCTGCAAAGTTTTTTGAATACAAAAACTCCTAGGATCTGGCTTCTCCCCTGTGTTGAAGTCATCATGATCCTTCCAGTTGCTGAACTTACAGTGACTAAGGCAACCCATACAGCCTACTTGGTCTGCGTGTATTTCACGTGCCTTTTCATCAGTGACAAAAATCACGGTATCACTTGGCGTCTTCATAACTGCACTATATCCAGCCGCCATCCACCCTTCCACCTTCTCTTTGTCAGCAGACTTTACGTATATCTTACGTCCCCTAACCCCAAATACCACCTCAGTATCGTACTCCCCGCTGCACTCGTCACTGAACGGCACCTGCCGCTCGTTACGCTGCTGCAATTCTTTGATAAACTCGTTTTTTACCGCTGAAGAATAGAAACCTGTTGGACTAAAGCGGTTCAGATAAACATCACCCTTGGCCAAAGTTAGCAGCTTCCTCTTCCAAAACATGGAAATAGGGCTTTCTTCAGTAACCAAGGGCCTGGTCCCAAACTGGAACGCTACAGGACCTATGCGCTCATCCTCAAGCCACGATTCCCATTCCTTTAGGTGCCATACTCCCCCAGCCATAATTATTACAACATGAGAAAGACCTACCTCATTCATGAACGCCCTAATATTGGCAACGCGCTCATATGGCGACTCCGGCTGGTCAGGAGCTTCACTGTTACTAATCCCGTTATGCCCTCCAGCAAGCCAGGGGTCTTCATAAACGACCCCACCCAACAAATCATGAGGAAACTTGCGGTAAGAGCGATTCCACAGTATTTTAAAAGCACGAACGGATGAAACTATCGGATAGTAATAAATCCCATATTGTTGCGCAAACGCAGCCACCTTATAAGGCATGCCTGCGCCACAGGTCACTCCATGGATAAGACCTTGGGCACCGTCCAGTATCCCATGCAGAACCTCGTCTACGTTCCCCATTTCCCACAGAACGTTCATATGTATCCGACCACGGCCTTTGGATAAATCATAAGCCACTTGCGCCTGACTAATGCCGGCGCGGATTGAATATTCTATCAGTTCACGGTTACGTTCTCTCCTGGTCTTACCTTTGTATTGTATCGGAACGTACTCTCCATTGCTGTCTATAAAGTCGGGGCTGGCACCAGAAAATGTCCCTACGGCATCCGCTGCTGCAAAGGCGCCGGAACTCCTACCATTGCTAACTCCTATTCCTTTCCCCCCTTCAATGATAGGCCACACCTCACGACCAGAAACATTAATTTTCTTGATTCCTTTCAGCAAACGCGCAACCCTCCCCCAGCCAAACAACACGTCAACCACCTTATCAGGGCTCTGCCATCCATTTATACGAACCATGGCACACATGCGAGTCTAGCACTTATAGGTGCTTTCAGTCAATCGAAATGCGGCTTTGCCTATACAGGCTATATATGACATAAATCCGGTACAGCACGACAAATTTGTGCAATCCTACTCACATCTTACAAGAAATTACTGAGATTTTCCGCAATATCCTGTTCGCTGACATTACCATCACCGTAACACATACAGAATGGTAGAATCTCCCATAAAAACACGATTGAACACCACAGGTTTCCCGAAGAATCGCATTAAATGCTGCACTTGAAAAAAACAACAAAGCTATTGCTATACCAAGGCCACAACAGCCTTCCTAAAACGTCTGGCATACTGGTAATTTCCATGTGGAGCTCGGTATCACAATATGCCAGTGTGCACAGCATGGCACTAAACCACAAAACAAGGTGGCCACAACTCCCCCATTTCCTAGTTCGGTATACCGAGTAAAATCGGCCATAAAGCGGTTTTAATAGTCCTTTCTAAATATCTCACAGCAATGCCTTCAGCCCCTGCCGCCTGGCCTCTATATTGCTCATAGCAGCAATTTCTACTTTTATGCTACAACGCAATGCTGTAACATCAACGACCTCATATCTTAAAATCATTGTGATCATGGAACCGGTATTAACAAAACTCAAAAACAACATGCTAGTCGTCACCGAGAGAGTTAGTGGTGTCAACTCAGTTGGCATTAATCTCTGGATTAAAGTTGGTAGCAGACATGAGCAAATCGAGAAGATAGGGCTGGCCCACTTTTTAGAGCACATGGCATTTAAGGGCACCACATCAAGATCGGCACTGGATATCGCCAAAACATTTGATGCCATAGGGGGTAATTTCAATGCATATACCGATAAGGAGCACACAGTATATCACCTAAAGGTGATGAAAAAGGACATCCACACAGCACTCGAGGTCCTAACCGATATAGTGCTTAACTCCTCATTCCCTGAAGAGGAGATCATGCGGGAAAAAGATGTTGTGTTACAGGAGATATATCAAACAAATGACACCCCAAGCAGCATAATTTTTGACAAATATGTGGAAGTTGCTTACCAGGAGCAAATATTCGGAAAACCAATTCTTGGTTCGGTGCAAACCGTGCAAAACTTCTCGAAAAAAGACCTGGTTTCTTACATGGAAAAACACTACTTCGGCAGCAACCTGGTGCTCGCGATTTCTGGTGACATATCGCACGATGAAGTACTGAAAATGTGCCAAGGCTTGGCGGAGATAAAGGACAAACAGCCAGCCTCTCTTCCCTCACCGGAGTATACCGGCGGGGAATATTTAGAAGAAAGAAAGCTTGAACAGGTAAACGTGATCCTGGGTTTTCCTGGTGTACCTTACACTGATGACAGGTTTCACACCTTACAGGTATTCGATACAATATTAGGTAGCGGACTTTCTTCTAGGCTCTTTCAAGAAGTGCGAGAAAAACTTGGGTTGGTGTATAGTATTTACTCGTTTAATTCCAGTTATTCTGACAGCGGTCTCTTCTCTATCCACGCCGCAACAGATAGCTCCAAGCTCCCCAAACTACTACAAACCGTGACCACGGAAATAAAATCCTTACCGGATACACTAAAGGCAGATGAAATAACACGTGCCAAAAGTAAACTTGAATCTGAGATCTTGATGTCGAGAGAGAGCCCCGTATCAAAAGCAGAAGCACTTGGTTATTACTACTCTCACTACGGTAAGTACATTTCCCAAGAAGAATTGATAGAAAAAATAAGGAATGTAACCGCGGATGACATAAAACAAGTGGGCTATTTCCTGTTAAAAAATAGCTCCCAAATATCCGTTGCTGCCATCGGCAAAGTAGGATCCCTAGCATCTAGAGAGGAAATTTCTGCAATGCTTGGATAAATGTAGCAGCGCTTACGGTTTTACCATGCCACTTGGGAACGAATTGTGCGGGCAACACACCCATAAATTCAGCAAGGCAGACTAGCTCCACCTTGTGCTGCTCTAATATTAATTGGATTCCGTGTGGGGTTTCCGATACCCCACATGCTTAGAAACAGAAGTGTAAAGTTTTTATTAATACGCAACAGGTGGGCCCTGAACCAAAAAACTCAGCGCAGTTCCCACATGTGTTGGACAGGTTACTATGAGACAACACACTGAATTTGTATTAGAACACTAACCAGAAGCCTCCCCCTCCGATGGTTAGAGTTTCACTAAACGCCACGCACCTGCTAGCAAGTTATAGAGCTGGAACGATACCCTTTGTAGAGTAACCTAATCATCGAAAGCACACCACGCACCACATGCTTTATACATGATATGACCTAAACATTCCCCACCAAAAATTCGCAGGCACATTACCACAACCACAATTAGCCTTAGTAGCTGCGGCTATACCAAGTAAACTTAGAATTACAAGCATCGCATCCAGCCCCAGGACACACTGGACTGAGTGGAAACAACAACAGCTGACTAGAGATCAGCAGCTACCTGCTGGACGGCATCCCAAGCACGTCGAACACTCACACCACTGGTGCATAACCCCAGCCGAGACCCAAACAATTTCTCCTCAGCCACCTTCTTCGGGACTCTTGTTACCATCCACGAGCTTTAATACCAAAGCTCTCTCTATCTCTTCAGCCATGCTATTAAACGTGTGGGAGGACTCATACCTTCGACCATCGATGAAAAACGCCGGTGTCGCATCTACATTCAGCTTATTCACCGCCAAGAACTTCCTGTTAATCACCTTATCCATCAAAGACTCGTCTGTCGTGCACCTCTTGAACTCGTCACTTGATATATTACTGATCTTGGCAATATTGGACAGTAAGCCCAGATCCTTGTAAGTCGCTATCAACGTTTCAAAAGACCCAAAAACAGCCTTTATGTATGAGAAGAACGACTGATTGCCCTTGTAGCACTCTCCAAGCATTGCAGCAACCAGCGAAAGACGATCAAGCGGAAAGTCTCTATAGATATACAGAACCTTCCCCGTATCTACGTACTCCTTTTTCAGCTTTGGAAAAACTTTAGTTGTAAACTCCGCGCAGTGGGAACAAGCCAGCGACGCATACTCTATCATGATTACAGGCGCACCAACGTTGCCCAAGTACCTATCATCAGGCATGAGGCCCAAGAGCTGCTTAGGAGTCACCTCTTCGGCGGCAACATCGGGTTTTGTCGCCGGCTCGACGCCTTCGTCGGCGTAACACACCGAAAATTGGAGCACGCACACTATCACCAAGGCGGTCAGGAAAGACCTTTTGAAAAACTGCAAGAACCCCATAACCTCCACCACAACATGAAAGCCACAACAGGGCCAGTAACTAAGCCCTATAACTACGACCAACTTTACTCCTGGCTGGCACCACCTTCCACAATCTGTTTTTCGAACATTTCCGCAAAATCAATAACCTCCAGCATCAAGGGAGGAAATCCCGCGGACGCTGTGACTTTTGATACAACTTCCCTGAGGAACGGGAACAATATCCCTGGAGCTGTAATCAGCAACGCTGCCTTCAACTGCGCCTCGTCTTCAGCTCCCTCAACTGCAAACACTCCACAGTACTTAATCTCGCATACAAAGGCTGCAACCTTTTCAACAACGGACTCCGCTTTCACCTGCAAAGTAACCTCATACAAATCAACGCTGGGAGCTTCTCCCTCAGCTGCTGGTTTGACTGGCAATCCCACCGATGACACATTCACAGTTATGTTTATCTCGGGAGGAGTCTTACTCATCATAAGAAACACCCTAGGAGCATTAGGATTCTCAAAAGAAAAGTCCTTTATGTACTGCCCCCTAACTTTAACTTTCGGCTGCATTCAGACACCTCCAGACGGACATCCCGCAATTAATTGTTGATTAACGCTGGCCAGACTATAATATGGTTAAGTACTTTTGTACATAGCCTTTGTGAAAAATTGTGGATGGGTATGGTCGAGTTGGCAATATACGCGTTCGTCGCGGCCTTTATTTTCTTCCGCCTATACAGCTCCTTGGGTAGGGCATCCAGCGTGAGTTTCCAGTCAGGCTGTTCCGGGCCGGAAGGCGCGGACAATGGGCGGGTGGTTTGCGACTCGCAAAGTGAATCTCCTGATCTGTCCCTCGATACTGTTACCGATGCTGAGCACTCTGCAAGTGTGGCTCCCGCTATTGCACAGATACATGCAAAGAATGCGGAATTTTCTCTAAAGAGCTTTATGTCCGGATCTGCCGCTGCGTTTGAGCTGATAATGAAGGCTTTGAGCGGGGGAGATACTGAGCTTCTTTCTTCGCTACTTACCGATGATATGTACAAGTCTTTCGAGAAAGAAATAGAGCGTCGTCGCAACGAAAAGCGCTTCCATGAGGATGTTGTGGTGTCCGTCTTATCCCAAAAGATCTGCGCAGCGAAAGTGGAGGGGGACAAGGCATACATCACCGTGAAGTTCCTTACTGAGCAGATCAACGTTATTCGTGATGAAGACGGCAACGTGACCGACGGCAGTACCTCTAGCATGAACGTTGTCGAGGACTTCTGGACCTTTGAAAGGGATGTCAACACCCCGGGTAAGAAGTGGTATCTGTCTTCGACTTTAGAATAGACAACGCGCCGCCTTGTGTAATACCTTGAGTAAACAACAAAAAGGCGTTACTTTCCTTCGGGGATTCTTCAAAGCTCTTTGTATTACAGCGAATTGTACGCGTTTTATGAGGGACGCATGCACGCGAAACCCTTGCTGAGAAGAGGTTATGCACACAGCAGCCTTCCCGTTGAACAATCAAAAACCTAGGCGTGGCATGTGCTGTAAAGCTTCATACATGTACAAACTCAGCTTATAAGAAACTCAATTACTTACAGTGAACAACCTGCTGAGAACTCAGAAACATCCATTGCACAGATATACCTGCTTCACTCGGCCCTCAGCATAGTGAAATTGCTTGAGAGAAACTCAACAACGTTACGTCGCGGGGCACATGTGGCAACTTAGAACTTGTTTACAATGGACTGCAACTGTTTCAACTGCCGTTTATACAGGCAACCTGCTTGGTAAGAGATAAGCATACGGAAGCAACCACTTTGCTGAGAACTCCACATCTGTCAGCATATTGCACCCTGTTCTACTAAAGCCTTAAGTATCGTAAACACTGCCTGGGAAATGCACCCGCCACATGTAAATAAAAACAATGCAGCGATCAAAAACCCGGCAAACATACAGTCAAAAAGCTCATCCCGCACATATGTGGCAAACAGTCACATACCCCCCCCCAAGCCATGACACTCCCGCAATGTTATTGCCCTACGCTTGCCGAAGCTTTTTTGTTCTCCATTGCTTTTAAGATCAAGAACCCCATAGTTCCCACTAGCGCCCCTACTGGCACCACCAGCAGCGACTTAACCAACACATCCACACCATATTCGGCATGTCCGTTAGTTATCACGCCATCCCAGTTAGAATCGACAACAGCTCCTATTACCGTGTGGAAGAAATAGCCAGATAACATAATGATCATATTGTTCACCGCGGTTGTAAACGCCACTGCGGACGGACCCACGTATTCTATTGCCTTATATATTGCAAGTAGCCGGTACCCGGCACAGAAGCCAATCAAGGCCAAAAGGGCAACCACGCCCACTACACTGTCACACTCCCCCGTCAGCAGCACAACAAACGCAAATACCGTACCCACGCCGCAATAAATTATCATCTTTACGCCGTCAAAGGACCTGCTAAGCATCCAACTCAGGACACATGATCCCACGCCTTTGCTCAGAAATATCACAGATGGCAAAGTAGCAGCTGTAGCGGCATCAATGCGACAAACCTCAACAAGAAACGCAGTAACCCAGCCATCTGCAAATCCTTCTATGGATCCAATCATACATCCCCCCAGTAAGCCTACTGTCAGGACCCTCTTATTGAAGAACACCAATTTTATCATTTCCATGAAGCTGCCACCACTCGGGATATTATCCTCTGCATGGGAGAGAGCCGTAGCAGTCAAGACTGCTATCATTAGTCCAACACCGATACATATCAGCAGGAACATATCCCAGCCGGAATCATCAACGAAAGATTTAACAGGTGCCCCACCGAATACTGCACCCCCGAGTCCTATAGTTAATGCTATTGCAGTCATCACTGCATTTCTCTTTCCAAAATACATATTGGAAACTTTGAAAATAGATAGAGCGGCACCAGCAGAACCAAAACCGGTCATAACTCTCCCCAACTGCACCAAATACCAGGGACCAAACATCAAAGGAATAAGGCCAAGTACCATCAACACCACACAGATAGGTGTAACCCTTTTTGGTCCCCACTTATCCATTATCATCCCTAGAGGGATTTGTGCCACTGTATATCCAACGTAATACAACGCAGAAAACTGGCCAAACGCAAACGCACCAACACCAAACTTTTCCATAATCATACTGGAAAATGTATTGGGCATTACCCGAAACACATACTGAAGCATATAGAATACAGCTATGAGACCCCATGCAATAAAACACCTGCCCGTTATGTCCCTGCCATTAACCATTGCACTCTCCATCAATAAACGGTATCGGGGCATGCTAACAGAAAACACCAAATTGGTATAGCGTGAATGCACAAGTACATCTTATAGTATGCGCCTTGCAGAAAATGAGCGCATTGAAATGCTCCCCGCCCTGGAAGGCAAATACGGAACTACCAGTATTTTAATTAGTACCATGGATGACTGATTCACGGATGTGCGCATTTGACTACTTGCGGCAAGAGATTGCTGTTTGTCGCCTGCTAAACCCTCTTCATACACTGGGAACTGTTATGAACATTATGTAGGTGTATGCCAGCAACCTGGGAGAGATTTTTATGAGCTCTAGAGTCACCACTTCGCCACATCCTTTATGCTGGGATAAAGGCCGCGCCACCCGGTGCGGATGGCACCACATTACCTATTCCAACGGTCATTATAGCCGGTTATCCCTCGCCACTGCTCACTTTGGAGTAAGTAAAACCTGACCCAAACATGCCCTCAAAATACCTTCACTGCTCCGAGACCTTTTTGTCCTCCCTGGCCTTAAAGATACAAAACCCTATAGTCCCTATTAGCGCTCCTACTGGTACTATCACCAGTGACTGCACCAGCAAGTCTGCACCGTACTCGGCATGTCCGTTAGTTATTACGCCATCCCAACGGGAATTTATGATCGCAGCTATTATCGTGTGGAAAAAGTAGCCAAAAAGCATGATGATCATATTAGAAACCGCCGTTGCCAATGCTACCGCTGACCGTCCCACATATTCTATGGCCTTACATATGGTGACCAATTGATAAGCAGAACAAAAACCAATGACTGTAAGTAAGACAAACGCACTAGAAACCGTGCCACACCGCCCCATTAGCAACATGACAAAAGCTAATACCGTAAATGCACCACAGTAAATTATGAGGTTGAACCCATCAAAAGATCTGCTCAACATGCAGCTTAGAACCAGGGATCCTATGCATGACCCCACAAAAATAGTAGACGGGAGAATAGCAGCCTGCTCCGCGTTTATGCGACATACCTCAGTAAGGAAGGCAGTAGCCCATCCATCGGCAAATCCTTCCAGCGAGCCTATGAGACAACCACCCAGCAAACTAATGGTAAGCAGCTTCTTGTTGAAAAAGACCGATTTTGCCATTTCCATGAAGCTGCCACGTGATATAGAATCTTCGGTGTCATAGAGCACCAGCACAGAAAGCACAGCTAATACCAGCCCTACTCCTATTAACAACAGTAAAAACATGTCCCATCCGTGGGTCTCTACCAGCGCCATCACTGGAGCCCCACCGTACATGGCACCGAGGAACCCAATTATCATTGCTATGGAAGTCATAACGGCAAATTTCTTGCTGAAGTACATATTAGAAACTTTAAAAACAGCCAAGGCCGCAGCAGCTGACCCAAGACCCGTCATAACTCTCCCCAACTGCACCAAATGCCAGGAGCCAAACAGCATCGGAATGACACCCAAGACCGTCAGAGCCATACAAGCGGGAATCACCCTTCGTGGTCCTAACCTGTCCATTAGTATGCCCAGAGGAATATGCGCTGCGGTGTATCCAACATAGTACAACGCAGAAAACTGGCCAAACGCAAACGCGCCAACACCAAACTTTTCCATAATCATACTGGAAAAAGTATTGGGCATTACCCGAAACACATATTGAAGAGCATAAAACATGGCTATTAAAAACCACGCAAGGAAACCCCTACTCGCTATTCCTACCCTATTATCCTCCACAGCAACTCTCTCCCCTAACTAATAAATTGGGCGATGGTAACGCATAACGCTCAATTAGTACAGTACATTACAAGAACACACCGACAAAAACTGTGAGCTAGTAGAACTATACGCACATTTCACTTGCCCGGATATGAAAGAGCTCCACTATCCGGCGGTGTATGGCATATATGTCACTGTCTCCATTTTTTTCGTAGTCGGAACAGCTTATCAGTTCACACCTGTGAGGGTTCTTTTCAGCAACCTCGCGAAAGCCTTTACGAACCCGACTGTAGTAGTCCACACTATCGCTTTCGTACCCCCAACGGGTAGCCCTTTCTAGCGCCTTTTCCGTATCAACGTCTATTATGAACGTTATATCAGGAGTAACATCTGCAACAGCTACCGAGTTTAGTTTTTCTATTAACTCTAAATCCACGCCCTGACCATATCCTTGATATGCTACCGTGGAATCTATACACCGATCACTGATAACAATTTTGCTATCTTCCAAGCCCTTTTTCACAATCTTGGAAAAACTCTCCCTGCGCATGGCCAGGAAAAGGAAAAGCTCGGTGATGGCATCCACCTTGTAGTCAGAAGAACATAAAAACATGTTCCTTAACATTTCATTAAACGAGGTGCCACCCGGCTCCCTAGTAAGGACTACATTTTCCTCCCCGTAGAGACCCGACATATATTTTGAAAGGAGGATTGACTGCGTGGTTTTACCGCACCCGTCTATACCCTCGAAAGTTATAAACATACCACTCAAGGACTACTCTAGCAAAATTCACGAGCTTTAACAAACTTGGGCAGGGCGTCAATGGACTCCATAGAGCAAACGCTCACCCCACTTACAGACCTGCTTACCCTACGCAAGAGCCTAGTCAAAACCTCCCCTGGACCTACTTCAACAAATTCCATGCAACCTCGCCCTAACAGGTACTCCATGCTTTCACGCCACCTCACCCTCTTCACAACCTGTAGAGCTATCAAATCCTTTACAGAATTCAAATCATCATGTTCTGCTGCAGAAACGTTATAGACTACACCCACATTTGGCGAGCCTAACCCCACATCCCCTACATGCTCCTTCAAAACTTCATAAGCGTGCCCCATGAGCGAAGAGTGAAATGGCCCACTTACTTTGAGACCAATAACTCTCCTGATTGCCGTACCCTCGACCAAAGCAGGTAAAGCTTCCAACGCGCTACTCTCACCACTAACTACTACTTGACCTTCACAGTTATCATTAGCAATCTCGCAGACACCCAGAGCAGCAGCAGCATTAACAACGCTCTCCACATCCGCAATACTCCCACCTATCAGCGCAGACATACCTCCACCACTCATCGCTGCAGCATGTCCCATGGCGCGACTACGCACATCCAACAACCTGACCGCAGTGTGCAAGCCAATAACGCCCGCGGCACACATGGCGGAATATTCTCCTACAGAATGACCAGCCACGTAACTGGCTATATCAGACAGTGACCTCCCTAACACATACTCAATAGCACGCGTTACAGCCATAGACACAGTGAAAAGAGCCAACTGGGCGTTGCACGTATCCGTCAGCACCTCCTCTGGTCCCTCAAAAATGATTTCAGATAAGCGCCTGCCAAGCGTATCATCAACCTCTTCAAACACCGCTCTGGCAACCGCAAAGTTGTCGTGCACCTCTCTGCACATACCTACAAATTGTGAACCTTGCCCAGGATACATAAATACGGTGGTCACCACTCCCTCAGAGGCTACATGCGATGTGTCGATTATTACCCATCACTACCGTAGTAGTCAAAATTTTATTGGGCATTAAAGAGCAAAAGCGCTGTCCCGCAGTAGAAAACACTCTTCTGCAGGACTTAAAGCGCATTTGGTCTTAAAGTAGTATGGGATGATAAGCCCAAACAATATGGTTAGTGACACTGTCTCTCTCTTCTGGAAAGCCAACATTGACACTTTAGCACTAACCTGATAGCATCGGTGCCTGTTTCATTTCTGCAAAAATGGGGGTCTGGGAGCTATGAAAAAGGGTATACACCCCGATGTGCATCCAATAACGGTTGTTTTCACTAATGGCCAGGAACGTGAGATGCTGTCTACTTCTGGAAAGCCAGACGAGAAGGTCAAGGTACATTTGGAGAGTGATATATTTAACCATCCTGCGTGGAATCCGGGACTTAGGTCAAGCGGTACGCGGAACAGCCGGGCTGCCAAGTTTCTTGGCAAGTTTGGTGATCTTTAGCGGCCTGCATGCCCACAGTTGGGGCCCCTGGCGGCTGCAAGTACAGAACAGTTGGTTACGTAGTAGGACCAGGTAGCGAGTCCAGAATCGACTGCTTGCGTAGTTTTTATTCCATAGTAAATATGGCAGACAGTCCAACTGCAAAAATCGATTTTCTGGTAGTAGTAGGTGGCGATGGCCTGATGCTGCACGGGCTGCATAACCATGTTATTTCACCGCAGAGGAATGTGCCAGTGTACGGCGTGCGCGCTGGAACCGTGGGATTCTTGCTTAATAGTTGCCCCGAAGGAAGTCTGCCATGGAAGATAGAGAATTCCGTTGCTACAGATCTAACTCTTCTGCGCATGGAGGCGGTGGACATACATGGAGCTAAGCATAATGCAATTGCTGTAAACGAGGTTTCTCTGTTTAGGAGAACTCATCAAGCAGTTAAGCTGCAGATTAAACTCGATGGCAAGTTAGTGATGCACGAGCTGGTTTCGGACGGTGTGATAGTTTCTAGTCCGGCGGGTAGCACGGCGTATAATTTCTCTGCTGGTGGTCCTATACTTCCCTTCAATTCCAATGTCATTGCTCTCACATCAGTAAATTCGTTCAGGCCGCGCCGCTGGCGGGGCGCTTTACTCCCCCACAATGTGGAAGTAGAAATAGAAGTGCTTACACCGGAAGTTAGGACAGTAAGCGCCGTCGCGGATTACACGGAGTTCTGTGACATCAAAAACATCAAAATCCGTCAGGATAGTGGTAGGAAAGTTACATTGATGTTTGACCCAGAACATAGGTTAGAGGAAAGAACCATCGCAGAGCAGTTCGTCGTGTAGTAACACGCTATGCTGTTGCGTATGTCGGCCAAAAAATCTATACTGTTGGAGTACCATTAACGAGATGATCGTGGATATTTCCTATTCATTCGACGACGTTTTAATTGTTCCCTCACATTCGGATGTTTTGCCGGTAGATACCGACGTCAGTACATACGTCACTCGAGACCTGCAGCTCAATATACCAATAATGTCCGCTGCCATGGACACCGTAACTGAGTCAAAGCTGGCAATCGCGGTTGCGCAGCATGGAGGGCTCGGTTGTGTGCACAAAAACATGACGATAGACCGGCAAGTGGCAGAAGTACAAAAGGTAAAAAAGTACGAGAGTTGGATAGTCAGTAATCCTGTAACAGTGTCACCAGACGATACGCTAAAAACTGTCCTGTCTATCATGCAACAGCGCAGCTACTCTGGTATTCCTGTTGTTACGGACTCCAACAAGCTGGTGGGAATTATTACAAATCGTGATGTGCGCTTCGTTGAAGACATGAATTGCAAAGTCAATGACATAATGACTAAGACAGGCCTGGTTACCGTCCGTGAAGGCGTTAGTCAGTCCGAGGCAACAAAGTTATTGCATCGCCACAAGATAGAAAGACTAATAGTTACTGACGATTCTGGCCACTGTATAGGGCTTATAACCGTGAAGGATATGGATAGGTTCAACCAGTTTCCGCACTCTTGCAAGGATATAAAGGCCCGTCTACGAGTTGCAGCCGCAGTTGGTGCCGGCACTAGAGAAGGCATAGAACGTGCCGAAGCATTGATCAACGCGGAAGCCGATGTAATAGTCGTTGACACCGCGCATGGTCATTCTGCTCGAGTATTAAAAACCATTAGGGAAATCAAATCTCTGTTTCCAGATGCCCAAGTAATTGGTGGCAATGTTGCCACAGCAGCAGGCGCACAGGCACTTATAGAAGCTGGGGTGGATGCAATAAAAGTGGGCATAGGCCCTGGTTCCATATGTACAACTAGAATTGTCACAGGAGTGGGCGTGCCACAGTTTTCTGCCATCAGAAGCGTTGCTGCGGTGTGTAAGGATGCTGGCGTTGGTGTTATAGCGGATGGAGGAATAAAACACTCTGGTGACATTGCTAAATCTATCGCAGCAGGTGCGGACGTGGTGATGATTGGCTCAATTTTTGCCGGCACTGATGAAAGTCCTGGAGATACTGTAATCTACAATGGGAGAGCATATAAGTGCTATCGTGGCATGGGCTCGGTTATGGCTATGAAAGAAGGCGCTAGCGATAGATATTTTCAAGAAACAAGCAGTAAGTTTATCCCCGAAGGGGTAGAAGGTCGTGTTCCTTTTAAAGGCGCGGCTGCCGATGTAATATATCAATTGGTAGGCGGTTTGCGGTCATCTATGGGATACACTGGTAATCGGACAATAACGGAGATGAAACAAAACTGTAAATTCACAGTAATTACGTCAGCTGGGTTGCAGGAAAGTCATGTGCACGGGGTTACTATAACAAGGGAGACACCTAACTACCACCCTCCAACATTTCACACAAGCAACAGTTAGGGACGCCACCCTGGTTTGGCGTAGAGCGCGCTCCTAGGTGGCGCGTAGTTTGCTGGCACCCAGCGATGTACCACGCGTTCCCTAGCCTCCACTTCGGCATTTTTGCCATTGGACGGCATTTGAAGAAAACTCTCCTAGTAAGATGTCTATGTGAGCATAGCAGAGCCATGCTTAAGGCACATTGCGTGCTAAGAGGTAGTGTTCATCTCCGGCAAGTACCACACGCGTCTGAGTACTTTTTTTTCTCAATACGGATCGCATTATGTATGAGTACCTCTCCTAATAAAATGTTACATGTAGCAAGGACATGCTATTGGTACGTAGTGTGAACGTGGCACAGCACGTTGTCCCAGTTCACCGGTACGTAACCTAGTTAGTCTCGCGTCCACTTTGGCGTTTTCGCTGTATGGACCAACAAATAAAGGAGATCCTCCTGTAAAATGTTACCGACCTGTGCGGGCAAAAGCCGTCTGAGGATGCAGTCGGTACCTACAACCACATTTCTAGTCCAGTAAGCTCGTGTTTTCCCGATCCTGCACGCGCTTTTGTTCTTCAAACAGTGGTATTTCATCCGTGCGTTCGTCTTCGTAGCATTATGGTAAAGTTCTACGAGGTTAGTCTGTACAGACACTTTTCCGTACAAAATCTAGCTTTACTTCCAGATAATAGACTCTTTGAAACCAAAGTTTTTCTCTAAGAATCATGCTTAGAACCGCAGTGATGTCGATAAACATATTGTGCGCACTCCCAGTGCAGCTTTGTATTCCACTGACGATTACAATTTACACCAGCACGCCATTTCATAGCGTCAAATCATTGTTGTTCAAACCACAAAACCACCAGCAACTGTCACACCCCAACCTCGAATGAGCTTAAACGTAAATTAAGGGTGTTTACATATCATGGAATACCAACGGTCCTTTTCCAGTACTACTACGTTGCTCTGAGGTCGCAACTATTGCGCTTTATTCCTTTCAATTGGCTATACTATAACACCAATTTAGGTGTTGTAATTCTCCTGTTTTTCTTTAGGACACAATGTACGCATAAAACATTCTACGGGCTGAAGATACACGTTGATCAAGCAAGAAACATGAGAAAAAATAACATACCTGCAAATTTGCGCCCACAAATACTATGAATCATGCAAAGTACATGGCACCCCTGCCAGGACTGCTTATAAAACAGCGCAGAGAACCCACCATTCACAACGACCCTCATGAGCCACAACACTTCCGGTGCCAGCTGTGCAAAATACAGCGGCCACCGCCCAACACTCATGAATGCTGCAATCTCTTGAAAAAGAAATTGGCTGGCAGCGACCCTCTCTCCCGTGTCTTAAGACAAAGTACCACAGGCGCTAGGAGGCTTAACTTCCGGGTTCGGAATGTTACCGGGTGTTCCACTCCTGCCATAACCACCAGCCAAAATGCAAGACAAAATTAGTAGAAAGAACTGAAAAAGCATAAATAGTGCAGTCTTAACACCGCACGCATCCGCTAAATGACTAAACCAATCGGGCTATTAGTACCGGTTAGCTACATACGTTACCGCACTTACACACCCGGCCTATCAACGTGATAGTCTCTCACGGCCCTAATGGGGAAATCTAATCTTGAGGGGGGTTTCTCGCTTAGATGCTTTCAGCAATTATCCCGTCCATACGTAGCTACCCAGCAATGCCGTTGGCACGACAACTGGTACACCAGAGGTATGTCCAACTCGGTCCTCTCGTACTAGAGCCAGATCCTCTCAAATTTCCAACGCCCACGGAAGATAGAAACCGAACTGTCTCACGACGTTCTAAACCCAACTCACGTATCACTTTAATCGGCGAACAGCCGAACCCTTGGGACCTGCTCCAGCCCCAGGATGTGATGAGTCGACATCGAGGTGCCAAACGGTGTCGTCGATATGAACTCTTGGACACCATAAGCCTGTTATCCCCGGCGTACCTTTTATCCGTTGAGCGATGACCCTTCCATACGGAATCACCGGATCACTATGACCGACTTTCGTCTCTGCTCGGCCTGTCGGCCTCGCAGTCAGGCAGGCTTTTGCCATTGTACTATAAAAGCTGATTTCCGACCAGCTCTAGCCTACCGTCGCACGCCTCCGTTACTCTTTAGGAGGCGACCGCCCCAGTCAAACTACCCACCATACAATGTCCTAGCTCCAGAAAAATGGAGCATAGTTAGATGCCAAAAACACGAAGGGTGGTATCTCAAGGATGACTCCACTAGGGCTGGCGCCCCAGCTTCAAAGTCTCCCACCTATCCTGCACATCGTGCCTCTAACACCAATGTAAAGCTATAGTAAAGGTGCACGGGGTCTCTTCGTCTACCCGCGGGTACCCCGCATCAGCACGGGGAATTCAATTTCGCTGAGTTGATGCTGGAGACAGCGGGGAAATCGTTACGCCATTCGTGCGGGTCGGAACTTACCCGACAAGGAATTTCGCTACCTTAGGACCGTCAGTTTTACGGCCGCCGTTTACTGGGGCTTCAACTTGCAGCTCTCACCGCTCATATTAACCTTCCAGCACCGGGCAGGCGTCAGGCCCTATACATCCACTTACGTGTTAGCAGAGCCCTGTGTTTTTAGTAAACAGTCGCTACCCCCTCTTTTGTGCCACCTCCCCACGGTTGCCCGCGGACAGGTCACCCTTCTCCCTAAGTTACAGGTGCAATTTGCCGAGTTCCTTCAGCATCATTCTCTCAATCGCCTTAGTATTCTCTACCCACCTACCAGTGTCGGTTTGCGGTACGGACTTATTAACTTAAGCGCTATTTCCTGGGACCTCTTTAAAGCATGCATCAATCCAATAAGACGCACACTGCACAAGATCCGTCACGCTTAAAAGGTTCAGGAATATTAACCTGATTCCCATCGACTACTCCTTTACGGCCTCGCCTTAGGGTCCGACTAACCCTGCGCAGATTGACTTAACACAGGAAACCTTAGGTTTTCGGCGAGAGTGGTTTTCACACTCTTTTACGCTACTCATGTCAGCATTCTCACTTTCGATACCTCCAGCAACCCTCACGGATCACCTTCACAGGCTTACGAAACGCTCCGCTACCGCGCCTGGTAAACCAGGCACTCGCGTCTTCGGTATATGGCTTTAGCCCCGTTACATCTTCGGCGCAAGAAAACTTATCTAGACAAGTGAGCTGTTACGCTTTCTTTAAAGGATGGCTGCTTCTAAGCCAACCTACTAGCTGTATTGGTCTTCTCACATCCTTCCACACTTAGCCATAATTTTGGGACCTTAAACGGCGATCTGGGCTCTTTCCCTCTCCACCACGGACTTAGCACCCGCAGTGTGTCTGCTATAGAACTGTACACTGGTATTCGGAGTTTGATTGGATTTGGCAAGATGATGAGTCCCCCTAGTCCATTCAGTGCTCTACCCCCAGTAACATATAATATAACGCTCTACCTAAATAGATTTCGCGGAGAACCAGCTATTTCCAAGTTTGATTGGCCTTTCACCCCTAGCCACAGCTCATCCAATACTATTGCAACAGTAACAGGTTCGGTCCTCCAATGTACTTTACTACACCTTCAACCTGGCCATGGCTA
This sequence comes from Anaplasma platys, assembly GCF_012790675.1. NCBI lineage: Bacteria > Pseudomonadati > Pseudomonadota > Alphaproteobacteria > Rickettsiales > Anaplasmataceae > Anaplasma > Anaplasma platys. Next base: position 135,449 of record NZ_CP046391.1, on the reverse strand, counting down.
GATCACTTGGTTTCGGGTCTAATCCGTTAAACTCAACGCCCTATTCAGACTCGCTTTCGCTACGCCTACACCTAACGGCTTAAGCTTGCTCAACAGATTAACTCGCTGACCCATTATGCAAAAGGTACGCTGTCACCCGCACAGCTAACCGCGGCAAGCCGCGGCTCTCTATTGCGAGCTCCAACTGATTGTAAGCACTCGATTTCAGGTTCTATTTCACTCCCCTCACCGGGGTTCTTTTCACCTTTCCCTCACGGTACTTGTTCACTATCGGTCGCTAAGGAGTACTTAGGTTTAGAGGATGGTCCCCCTATATTCAAGCAGGGTTTCACGTGCCCCGCCCTACTCAAGGGCCTATAACCTTCTTACCTGTACGGGACTATCACCCACTATAGTTGCCCTTTCCAAAGCATTCCAGTTTCTAATTATAGACCACTGACCTGTTCCGCGTTCGCTCGTCACTACTAACGGAGTCTCATGTTGATTTCCTTTCCTCCAGCTACTTAGATATTTCAGTTCACTGGGTTTGTCTTGCATACCTATGAATTCAGCATGCAATGGCCAATAAATTGACCGGGTTTCCCCATTCGGACATCTGCGGATCAAAACTTGTTGACAACTCCCCGCAGCTTATCGCAGCCTACCACGTCCTTCATCACCTCTTAGCGCCAAGGCATCCATCAAGTGCTCTTCTTTATTTATTCATTCGCAGCGATACGTGCAGTATTAAAACCACACTATTATATACTTTATCAGCTTATCGAATCGAGACCATCCCGGAAATTTTTTAAAGGGACAATCTCTACACTTCAATTGATCTTTCTACTAACTTGTCAACCACCAAGCGCCCAACCTCACAGCCGACGCCAAATAGAGTGACATTTTTAATCATGTTTCTCGCCTATGTCAACACATTACTTTGAATTTTCCATTACTTTTTCTTATGTGCCAGACTTGCTACAGGATCACCATAATTGTTAATGGGACAGGACTTGTTAATAAAATACCGTAAAAGTAAACCATGGTGCATGTCGTTACACCATGCATGTGGCATACAATCTCACAACGGTGTAGAATAGGAAAAGGGCAGGACTCAGGGAAAAGTTTTCGTGTCTACATTGAAAGAGCACAGGATCACCATATCGTGCACAGAAAAATTCGATATGTACTACCGCATATATAACCCTGCACTACTACACAAAAAAACACCTATGGTTTGTGTGCATCATTTGTTTGGCAATTGCTCCGATTATGAATATTTGGCCAAGGCAGTTACTGACTTCGCCGTAATAACACCCGACATCGTCGGTAGAGGCCAAAGTGACTGGCTGTCCGATGCTTCTCTGTATAACTATGACACCTATCGCGAAAGCGTGATACAACTCATGAGACATCTCGGAGTAAAAGAATTTCGTTTCCTAGGCGCTTCTATGGGAGGAATAGTGGGCATGTTTTTGGCACAACATTACCCCACAGCGATAACGCACTTGATATTGAACGACATTGGTCCTTACATGCGAGAGCGTCCTTTGCAACAAGTGTTGCGTTGCTTGGAAAGTTATCGCTCTTTCAAAGACTTAACGGATGCTCGACGCTATCTAAAAACATGGCTCATATGTTTTGGGATAGATCAGGAAGAATTTTGGGATCATCTAGTGGTAAATTATGTTAAATCCAAAAATGGCACATACAAACTGGCATATGATCCCGCGATTGGGCCGAGCCTGGCAGGGCAAGTAGCGCAAGGCGGCGGCATCATGGACATATGGGATGTGTGGGACGCTATAAATTGCAAGACGCTGGTACTCCGTGGAGCGCAGTCTAACGTACTGACTACCGATATTATAAGCCGGATGCTCGAGGGTAAGAGTGATATCGAGGTGATCAAGTATCCAAATGTTGGACATCTGCCCGCTCTCTATCCTAGAAACCGAATAGATGACATCTTGCGGTGGCTACAAAGGAGTTAGAAGCGCGGTACGTGGCTGCAAGCGCTCAAGATGCTTGATAAAAGACGCTTAACGGAGTAGTATTCCGGGCACTGAAGACTTGCTTAAAGGGGTTTATATCTTGGGACAGCCTATCAGTCTAACCGATGAACAAATTTTGGAATCCTACAGGCGCATGCTTTTCATTCGTCGGCTGGAAGAAAGGATCGGGCAGCTGTACAGCATGGGATTAGTTAGAGGTTTCTGCCACCTATATATTGGGCAGGAGGCTGTGGCTGCTGGGATGCACAATGTGCTGCTGCCGACAGATGCCGTGATAACGAGCTACAGAGAGCATGGTTTTGCCTTGATGTCTGGGGTTAGTGCGGAGGTCATCATTGCAGAGTTGATGGGGAAAAGCACTGGTTGCTCTAAGGGGAAAGGTGGCTCAATGCACATGTTTAACGTAGCACATAACTTCTACGGCGGTCATGGAATAGTGGGCGCTCAGGTGTCGCTTGGCACTGGTCTTGCTTTCGCGAGAAAGTACGAAGAAGACGGCGGGGTTGTGTTCACTTGCCTGGGGGATGGTGCAATAAATCAGGGGCAGGTTTACGAATCTTTCAACATGGCAGCACTGTGGAAGCTACCTGTAGTGTACATAGTAGAAAACAACGAGTACGCGATGGGAACCTCCGTGGAACGCGCGTCGTTTGTTAAAGAACTCTACAAGAGAGGAGAGGGAAATGGCGTGCCGGGTCGACAAGTGAATGGCATGGATTTATTTGAAGTAACCAAGGAAGTTGCTGCGGCGGCGCGGTATTGCCGCGAAGGACAGGGGCCAATTTTGCTGGAAATGAAGACTTATCGTTACAGGGGACATTCTATGTCCGATCCGGCAAAATACAGAACCAGAGAGGAAGTGGACAACGTGCGGAATAACAATGATCCCCTATTGCACGTGCGGGAATATGTGCTGAAGCACAAAATCGCTAAGGAAGAAGTGTTGGATAACCTGGAGAAGGAGATCCGAAACTTGCTAAAAGATGCGGTTGCCTCTGCGGAAGCTAGTGCCGAACCTGCTGCATCAGAGCTCTACACAGATGTTTACCGGAACTAGCATAGCTGTTTGCTGCGAACGAGTAGCGCAGACAGGCAACCTTTGAGTTGCCGTGAACGCGTGGCTGTTGGCGGTACCATTTTTGTTGACATTGAACGACAACGAATAGCACAACTTGCTGCTGCGCGGGGCTTGCCAAGTTAAAGTCGCTGTACGTCCCATATTCGGCTAAAAGTTGCTCAAAAGGTCGAGAGCTTTATCTGCACGAAGTGCTCAGGGACTTGCAATAGTTTTCCTATGCACCGGGTATTTACGACATTTTGATGTGTATAGCACTCAGACTAACTGAAATTTTTAACGCGTACAAAGTCCGGCTCCGTGACGATATACCCAAATGGACCAGGAATCACAACAAATCCACTCGCGCCACTTGTGTAATATTAGTCCTATGCCCCAATTTGACCAAAACATGTAAAATGGACTATGGCAGCTGCACACATATGCAATTTTTGTACTGATGTGTTTTCATATCAGTACATTAATGGTAGACTCTGTAGTGTTGGTTTACGTTGCAGGGGCTTATGAAAAGGACTCTAGCGGTTTTAGTGATTGTGTTTTTCTATAGTCACTCGGTACTTTCTAAGCAGGTGCCTCGTTCAATTGCTGCCGATGATCACATAAAAATCATAAACTTCAACCCACAGGCGATCCATAGTTACACTGGATTTTATGGTTACCAGTCTAGTATTGTGTTTGAAGAAGGAGAAGTGATCCATACGGTGTCCATGGGGGATTCTACTGGGTGGCAATTGGTGCCGCAAGGCAATAGGCTGTTCATCAAGCCGGTAGCTGATAATCCAGATACGAACGTGACCATAATAACTAACAAACGAACCTATTATTTCGAATTACATGCTGATGAGGCCACAGGGCTTGATGACCCGAGGCTTGCTTACGAGGTGAGATTCTCTTACCCAAACACTGAAGGCAACATTGATGCCGCAGGCTCTGCTAGTGGAGGAAGTGTATCCTTCCCGACCTACGAGGCTCAGATACCTGACTTGAGCGATCCTGATGTTGCTCAGAGCGGTTTGAACTTTGACTATTCTGTTGCCCACACTCCTGGATCTGAGGATATTGTACCACTTAGAGTGTTTGACGACGGAAAGTTTACGTACATGCAGTTCTCCAACGTAAATGGAGACCTACCTTCGGTATTTAGAGTTGACTCACAGGGATATGAGTCACTAGTGAACTTCAGGGTCGTAGGGGATTACGTGGTGATTGAACGGACAGCAAGGGCATTCTCACTGAGATTTGGTTCCAGCACAGCGTGTGTATTCAACGAAAAACCACAGGGAATTTTTGCCGCGTTGGCGCGTATTAATAAGGATGCATTTTAAGGAGTGGAGTTTGTATGGCACGCATTTCTGAAGTGACTGATGAGACCTTTGCCGGGGCCGTTGCTGATGGGTTGGCTTTAGTAGACTTCTGGGCCCCTTGGTGTGGTCCTTGTGTTGCGCTTGCACCACAACTTGAAAAACTGGCGGAGCGGTATGCTGGCAAAGTAGGCATGTTTAAGCTGGATGTCCAGGATAACCAGGAAACACCGATAAAATTTGGCGTCAGTGCCGTTCCGACTATGATTCTGTTCAAGGACGGAAAAGAATTGACTCGTATTGTAGGTGCCAATATTGCGCAGCTTATTAGCGCTCTTAAAGAGGCTACCGAGAATGAGTAAACTCACCCAGGCCGCGTCTGCACGTTATAATTGGCGCCTTTTGATTCTGCCAGTGTGACGCGCCGAGGGTAGTTTTGCGTTCCGCTTGGTGTTGGTCACGGAAGGGAACGGTGTTTTTTTTAGTTAGTTGACCGACGTGAAACACTGCCACGCTACAGCTGGCGTTTGTTGAGCGCGGCACGTCCTCGAAGTGGCATAATAAGCGTAGAACATCAATCGGAATTCATGTCTGTCAAACTTGAAATTGTCGCTAGAAAAACAAAACATATGGCAGTTGAGAAATTACCGATGAAAGGACGCTTGACAATACGCAACAGCACTTCGAACAGGGTCGAATCTTTACAGGATTGAGTGTGCTACAGCTCTTTATTTTTATGCATAATACGCAAAAAAGTACCCCTCATAGGACCGGTAACCGGCTTAAGTATGCCTGAACGCACCGTCACACATTTTTCGCGCCCGCAGTCGCATGGACATGTAATCCCATTGTGCCTGCATCGCCATTCTATTGTTTATTCACCAACTCATAAAGCATATTACTACGGCACAAATCACTACTACAGATAAACATTTTCAGACTATTATACCAGTAACGTTTCCATACCGGTTTTGCGGTGTATTTGCTCGTCACCGCGGCACAAAAGTCGTGGATTGTACATGCAGTTGTAAAAAAACAAAAGGAGACACCTACTGCACGACATTCGCCATCGCTTGCATCCCAAAGTAGCGGAATACACGTGATTTATTCCACAACATGAAGTCTATATACTTAGCTTCACTATCTGTTGTGAGACCGGCACAGCAAAACGACCAGTATCATTAACATTTACGCCATTACAATACAAAAACGTAGATTTTTCCACGTAACACACCATGTGCCGCGGCCATAATCTACTGACCACTAAACAACAACTACGCTCTGCTGTCAGGAAAAATAGCGCTGAATTACTAAGTCTTTTACAAACAACAAACGAGAAATACCTATTACACACGCGCTGCGCTAAAGACAACACTGACCGCAACTTATACAGTGCAAATGCACACAAACGCAATATGTGGTAACCCCACCAGTACTTGGAGCTGACTTTTTATCCCCTAATCCCCGCACACAACTTGCAAATATCCTTAGAAAAGATGCCACCCAAGCGCTATAGCTACTGTTCTTCATCCTCGATGGGCTTCCCCTTTTCTGAGTCTATTAACTCTATGTTCAAAGAAATTTTTTTAATAATATTGTCACAATGCCTGTGCAATGCCTTGGCCCTATTATAGAGCTCTATGCTTCTGGTGAGGGAAACATTGCTGCTCTCTAACTCAAGCACAACCCGCTCCAGCTCCTGCATGGCATCTTCAAATTTCAGATCTGTATTAATGGACATTTACCGTTTATATGATAGACTTCCGTAATCGTACCTCTTCTATAAATTATTACAAGTGAGCAAGAGTCAGGCGTATGCGGTGGTCCGGAGACCAGCGAAAAACGTGATGCAGTCCGGTACATTTCGTAACAATATGTGGTACGTGGAGTTCGAGCCTTCGAGCTCACAGTATATAGAGCCACTGATGGGATGGACTGGCACTGAAGAAACAAGCCAGCAGGTGCGCTTGTGCTTTGGGAGCAAAGATGAAGCCATAGCATATGTAGAGGCAAAAAAAATCCCATATGTTGTGCTCAAAGATCACACTTCAAAAAGAATCCAGAAGTCTTACGCGGAAAATTTCTTAAGAAACAGGAGTTTGTAGATAGTTTCGCAGGATAGGTATGACATAATGTGTTGTGAGTGAATTCTCACTTGTGGTAAAGTACCTCCATAAATTGCTATCCCGGTGGATTTGAAGTTCTGTTATGTTCCTTGTTTTGCTGTTCAAAGTCATGCCTTTGTACGCAACTATCCTCCTGGGATACATTGCTGGTAAATTAATCAAGCTCGACAGTGCAACTATTGGCAAGTTGCTTTTTTATGTCATCAGCCCAACTGTAGTGTTTTTTGGAATTTTGAAAACCGAAATCAGCCCTGCTTATGTGTCGTTACCGCTCATAACATTTTTGATCTGTTGCATGATGTCATATGCAGTATACAAAGTGTCTGCCTTGACATTCAGAGATCACACCCGAAACATGCTAGCATTCAGCTCAGGAAGTACTGCCATGGGCTTTTTCGGATTGCCTGTGGCAATAGCGTTGTTTGACGAAGATACGGTATCAGTATATTTGCTGTGCTATGTGGGAATGCTGTTTTTCGAGAATAGCTTTGGGTTCTATATAGTAACTCAAAGACTGTACACTCCCGTACAGTGCGCGAAAAGATTAGCCGCACTCCCGGTGTTTTACACCGCAATTGCCGCACTGTTACTTAATTACTACAAAGTGCAGATACCTGCCTTCTTGACAGGTACAGTAGCAGGCATGACCAACACCAATATGATCTTGGGCACACTGCTCATTGGCATCTCCATAGCGAACATTAAAGACTTTTCCATCGACTTCAAGTTAGTGATTCTGACCGTAGTGATAAAGTACCTGGCTTGGCCTTTGCTGATGATAGGGTTGATACTACTGGATAAAATTGGCCCTGGCTGGTATGACTACCAGGCATATCAGGCACTCATGCTTTTGGCGATAATACCTGTATCAACAACGGGAGTCATTTTATCATCAGTGCTCAATTATCACCCGGATCGCGCTGCGATGATACTGCTGATCAGCACGGTCATCGGCATGTTTTACGTGCCGCTGATGATATCGTTGTTATTCCACGTACATACGTAAAAAAGATCCGCGCTTGAACCCTGCAAGGCACAAATGGGATGCGCGCTGCTGCCACGCCCGTGGCTAATTACCTTATTCCACGGCAGAGAGACGCATGCACAGAACATGCAACGGAACACACCTATAAGGTGCATTTAAGCAACTATCCTCTTCGAAGCACGCCAATAACATTGTTGCATTACAACAATGTTCTGCAACTTTTCTTTGCCAAAACTAAATGAATTGCATTAACTTTTCGAACTACAACACATTTGAGCACAAAAATTAAACAGTGTATTCCAGAGCTGCAAGCTCTGCCAGAGATGCGTAAAAACTTCTGCAAGACTCTACGAAAATGCGCGCTGACCATACACAATAAGATAGAAAATTTCAATCAGACAGTAGCACGGAGAAACAAAACCTCTGCACCGTGATAGACGCGGTGGTCAATTAGCTCATATCTCTCTGGAATGGTAAACTTCTCACCACCCCGAACCCGCAATACAACTATGCTTCCTTCGGAGCACCAGCCACCTTCTAGCAATGCACGCAATGATATTTCAACAAGAAAAGGAGAATCATAGGGTGGATCAACAAAAGATAAATCGTGGCGGCGTTCTGCTTTTCCAAGACACTGAACATCGCGACATATGGTAACCAGCCGTTGTTCAACCCCTAAGCTCGCTGCCGTACGTTTTACCAACTTCAAATGGGGAGCGTGAACATCTACCATACTGGCATAAGCAGCACCCCGAGATAACGACTCAAATGACAGGGAACCACTCCCGCAAAATAGGTCGCATACGTTGAGGCCTTCCATCGATATATAGGAGCGCAATATGTTGAATATGGCCTCCCTAATTACCGCCATCGCAGGGCGCGCTTTCAGGGCATTGCCGGTAAAAATCCTCCTACCGCGAAAATCGCCCGACGTAATCCGTATCATAATTTCAAAGACACTACTACAACTTCTTAATGAAGTGACGTGCCTTCATGGCCCCCATCAGCCTGGAGCTCGCGTTAACAATCTTGTCTGTGTACACCATCTGTTTTATCCGCGCCACCTCTTCAGGTCTAACTTCGTCGGAATCCTTCAGACTACAAAGAACTACAAAACTTACCTTATCAGTACCATCACTACCCTCAGAGCGCAACACCTCACCAAACTTCGCGTGTTCAAGCATCGACTGCAACTTGGATGACAAGTCCTTCACTAGCACTTCCAGATCCACCGACTCAAAACCTACCCTTTTTGCTGCATCCTCAAAAGATAGGCATCCCCCACCTTTTACACCATCCATGACCGCAGCAACTCCCTTAGCCTCTTTTGCTGGAACAGAAAGCTGCTTCATGCTGGCAACACTATTCATAAAGCTCTTTCTCACCCTGACCTTGCTAAAAAGCTTCAACAATAAATAGCCGCGATCTATCTTTATAGGACCTACTATCTCGCCAACCTCAGCCTGGCGTAGCACTTTCTTTATATCCTGAGAAAACATAGCTAGCGATGCCCCAACAGTGTGGTCTACATACACTCCATGCTCCCTGTATCTCTCAGCAATCTTGTCAAGACCAACACCCTTCTGCAGCTCACCAACCACCAAATCAAGAACCGAACCGGCTCTCAAGGGCACAAAAACCTGCTCCATATCTAGCACCGTCTCGAGCCCATTTGACTTTGTTTCGGCAATAAAATTGTCCACCTCATCATTAGTAACGGAAAGAAACGGCACCACCTTGGCCGCAAGAATCTTACTCCAAATCACTCTTGACCTCAGATGCGCCTGAATTGTCTTGAGATCCAAGCCATTCTCTTCAGCACACAATTCCAAAGACTGTCCAGCACATACACCGAGTGCAGACAACAGTCTTTCTGTCTCCTGCTCCAATTCCTCCTTCTCAACTGTAATACCAAGCCCCTTGGCCTCTATCTCCAGAACCGCTTCATCTATTAGCGACTGCAAGACCTCTCCCCTGTTGCCCTCGGCATATGAGGTGCGGTAGAAGAAATAATTCGCCTTCCCCCTAGAATCGACATCCAGGCTAGTAATCACCTTATCGTCCACTATGGCTTCTGCCTTTACAGAAGCATGCGAGAAGTCACCTTGACAAATCAGAAACAAAAAAACGCACAGACCGGGAAACCAGCGAAACATCATATAACTACTAGATAGGTCAGGAGCAGAATTCTAACAAAAAACTAACTAGTGTCAAAACCCTTTGTTCACAACAAGCACTGACCGCGACACATTACGGACTCCTTTGGAAGGCAATTTTCCCAACAAGGATATGCGCCTAACCGGGCGAGCGACCAGGATCGAACTGGCGACCTTCAGTGCCACAAACTGATGCTCTAACCAACTGAGCTACGCCCGCCACGGACACAAACAACTACCATATCTCACAGCTTTGATCAAGCATCACATGTAACACTAAGGCCTCTGTGCAAGGTAATATGCATGTTCCCGTTTGGGTAAACAAGAGTGTTGCAACAAACAAAAAACCGCGTCCTCTCATGGCCTGGTATGGCACATAGCACTCGAGCAATGGCAGCAGCACGAAAACTAAAGCAACTGCATCTGAAGAACTCAACAGCGTATAACTTAAGAACTATTAGCAGAGTCGACGCACCACTTCCTTCCTACCAATAAACGGTAAAAGCTTAGCCAAACTGGGGCCCTTGTTTAACCCAGTAATGGCTAGTCGCAGAAGTAAAAGCACCTCTTTCGTACTGCGATTAGAAACTTTTTGCACCTTATCTAGCCAAACCTGCGCTGTATGCCCATCAAGTTCAGCTTCGGGCAGCAGGCCCAATGCCGTTTTTAAGAATTCTCTATCTGCTTCAGCAACAACAGACGTAATTTGACCTGTGCACACATTAACCCAATGTTTTACATCTTCAACAACAGATATGTTATTCCTCACCAGATGCCAGAAAGATTCTGAACACTCTATACCCCTGCTCTCTAAAGCAGCCCTAATCGTGGAAAAAGACATCCCTTGCAATATTTTGCTATTAAACTTCGTCAGGTCCTCTACGGAAAATTTCACCGGAGCCTGGTTAAAAGTCTTGATGTCAAATGATTCCACCAGCACACTCATATCGCAGCAGGGCTCAATGGGAAGTGATGTCCCTAACCTTGCAAGATGACTATTAATTGCCATCGCATCTATGCCAAGTTCCCTCAATTGACGAACTTGAATGGCGCTTCCTCCTTCTCTTTTAGAAACTTTCGAATCGCCAACATACACCAATGGAAGGTGGGCAAACGTTGGAACTTTAGCCTTTAGAACATCTATTATACATATCTGGGTTGCCGTGTTACTTACGTGATCTTCCCCTCTCACTATGTGAGTAACTGAATGGTCAATATCATCAATCACCGACGGAAACATGTATGTGTACGTTCCATCGGTGCGCCTGATGATAGGATCACTGATATTTTTGCCTTGAAAGATAACTTTGCCACGCACTTCGTCATGCCATGAGACTTCTCTGTTCTGATCTATTTTCAACCTAAAATACGGCAGCCTGCAAGCTAAGTTGCGCTTCTCCTTTTCAGTCATATTCAAAGCACTTCTGTCGTATATGGGAGGTAGCCCCATTTTAAGCAACATGCTCCTTTTTACAGCAAGCTCTTCCTGCGTTTCATAGCATGGATAAATATCACCAGACTGGAGCAGAGAATTAAATACTTCGTCGTATCTATCTATTCTCGCCCGTTGCTCAAAATAACTATCCCAGTGTAGATGCAGCCACTCCAGATCTCTTTTAAGAGCTGTCACATATTTCTCTTCCGACCTGCTAACATCCGTATCATCAATACGAAGTATAAACTCACCTGACAGCTTCCGAGCATACAACCAGCACACCAGTGCCGTCCTTATGTTACCTATGTGTATGTACCCAGTAGGACTAGGAGCAAACCTTGTTATCATGAAACCTACCCCCTAAAACCTCTCTACCACAGCTCAGTTTGCCGATACCCAATTTAGTATTACAACATCAAGCTACAGCCCGAAGACTATAACCGATAACTGCAATGCTTGCACAGCAAACTCCTTAATTCCGGGGGAGAACTATATAACGACCATAATCTTTATGATTTACCTGTGATCATTTTCATTTTAGAATTGCCGCCTTAGTAGGTGTTTCGCGATAGCATGAACTTCTTCCATGTCTACACTCATGCCTCTGGTAAAACCGTGTATGTACGTGATGGGTTTACCATGGGAGCCTTCCTGTTCACGTTTTTCTACTCCATGTGCAAGGGGCTTTGGCTGATGTCGGCACTGCTGTTCATGGCTTCAACTGCCACTTACATGCTACACAGCAGCGGCGTGATTTCGCTGCAGTTTTACTTGCTTGCTGAGTTGACAATAAAACTGTATGCAGGTTTTTCTTTCAACGATTGGATGAAAAGCCGGCTAGAAAGAAAAAGTTACGGCCTTGCGGATGTGTTGCTTGCAAATAGCGTGCTGCATGCAAAGCTTAGATTTATGGAGAGAAATAAAAAGCCTGACGAAATTCAAGTGGGCGATGCCCCCGCCGAGGCACACACCACATCTACTATATAGCCCCTGGCGCGTAGAGGGCTCTTTATCGGTGCAATGTCTCCAGAAGAGGCGTGTCGCATTGCTGCGTGGAAATAAAAACGATGATCCGCCCTAATGGGGACCACTGCATTGGTAACCAGCGCCAGGAACATATGTACTCTCAGCTGTACCGCCATGTTTAGCAGACATGAAACACGCCAGAGCAGCGCATTAGGGCAGCAACATAAAGTTAAACAGCATATCCGCGCCAATAGCACCTTGCGTCGCTGTGAGAGCGATCTTGTGCCACACAAGCTTCCATAAGTTACTGCCGGTAAATACAAATGTCTCACTTCACAAAACTCTTACCTATCCCCTGTTCAACTGTGCTACAGTTGGTATCGCCACCAATAAGTTATTTATTAAATTAAACTAACATCACAAACGCCTTGCAATAGAGTAAACCGTAGACTATGCGCTGATTAGGCTATACGTCATGGAAATTATTAGGAGAGAAAGTTAAGGTATAGCTGGTGTAGGAAAACACTGAGGATCTCATCATTGTCTATGCCAAAATGGGGTGTCCACTAAATTTGTGCTAGCTACCGCCAGGTCTCTTTTGTTTATTATTCCGGCATTGTATCCGATATGGCCGCTGTCCACTGCATACTTAAATGCCAACGCCATGCCGCTGGGGTCTAACGCCCGTGCCACAGCACTGTTTATCAAAACACCGTCAATCCCCATCTCCATAACCTTAGCCGCATCGGAAGGCCTGCCAATGCCTGCATCAACAATTATAGTTACGTCCTTATTCCTATCTCTGAGGAGGCGCAAACTATGCTCATTCAGGACACCCATACCCGACCCTATAGGAGCAATGCCTGGCATGATAACCCGGCACCCGCAGTCGATCAAACGTTTGCAACATATCAGGTCATCAGTGCAGTATGGAAATACATCAAACCCCTGGCTTATAAGTTCTTTAGCAGCTTCGCAAAGCGCTATTACATCAGGTTGCAAAGTATAGTCATCCCCTATTACCTCCAGCTTTATCCAGGAAGTGTTGAATATCTCTCGAGCCATCTGAGCCATTAAGACAGCATCTTTCACTGTACAACAGCCTGCAGTATTAGGGAGAACCCGACAGCCACTTTGTTTAACTATATCCCAAAAGTCTTGCCCCCCGGCGCTTCCTGGCATTTGCCTTGATAGCGAGACGGTTATAACTTCCGTTCCCGAACTGTTTACTGATTTTTGAAAGATTGCAGGAGACGGAAACTGTGCAGACCCCAAAAACAACCTACTATTGAGGCTTACACCGTACACACTCCACACTGAAAATCTCCCAAACAATATCTACGACATTCTGCTATTTAGGTCATCCACCCTGCATCGGACGAACAACATCGACAATGTCCCCATCTTTCAGAGTTTTTTCACCGTAATCGGCCTTGGTTACCAATACTTTGTTTACTGCGATAGCAAACGGTTCTCGTAAGGCACATTGCTCCACAACGGTAAGCACAGTGCTCCCTGCAGTTATTTTCTCGGTCTTTCCACTAACAAAAATTTCGATGCTACTACTCATGCCACAATAGGGAATATATACGAGAGACATATATCACATGTTAGATACATAGTAATCACCTAGCTATCAATACTTCTACTCTTACTAATAATTCACCTACAGCACCAAGGCCAATTCATTGTGGACATCTATATCAATTATGTCTAATCTGACATAAAATGTAGGAGCAACAAATGCAATCTCCTCTGCCATACCGGATAAGATGTCGTGAAATAGATGACGAACACCTGTCTTTATTTTCCACCACAGAGTTTCATGCCTTTATCAAAGAATTACTGCAGATGAACTCGCTTGCCGGATTGTTCAGCTTTATTGTTAGCACTCACGGAGTGAATAAAGTCTCAAGAGAAAACCCTTATATTTTCATCCTGTACGAAAACCTCAGACCTACTCACAGAACATATAACATGCTCGCGCATGCCAAAAGTGGCCACTACATCAAAGCTTGGGGAACAGAAATTTTCACCAGGGTGCTCGCGAAAATACCACTAACCGAAGAGCAAAGGATGTCTGCAAAGCTGCCACTAATAGCAACGCATCTTGCAGAGAGGTTATACACAACTTACAAGCTAAACAAAGTTTGCACCATCTATGACAGCAAGTTCCTAGACTACGTGAGCAAAACTATCGCCCATGAATTTGAAGGCAATAGCCTTCAACATCGCATTGATGCACAGACCATTGTACAAGCCGGAAATGAAATAGTCTCGGACATGCAGAAGTATTTCGCTAAAAACCGCCGGCAGAAATATTGCACTCTGCTCACATTTTTCGGGGCAGATTTTCACACCAACCCCACAACTACATCACCAACTGCACTGAAGGAAGTACTGCTGAGCAGCAAAGTTGTAGCACACATAGCAAATGGCAACATCAGTCCCGCTGAAACATCTTGTAGAAATGGAATTTTTGCAGCCTTAAGCACAGCAATAACCGGGATTACTTCCAAACTCGAAGAAGAAGAAATATTCGCGAGCAAAGTATTTGCCTGGTACCACGTGGTAAAAAAGCTGCGGCAATTAGTCTGTAAATATATAACAATACCAGCGCTCAATCGGTCAGTGCACATAGTAAAGCTGCTCGATACCGGTTACCGCAAAAGCATATGCTTCGGTGACTGCACGGATTTTTTTGTTTTGTTTGAGGATGTAAAAAATAATTTTACCGGCGGTAACGATCAATACATACAGCATCTATTCAGCGCTTTGGGCACTATGCAGCGTTCATATGTTGTCATGCCACACAGTGAACTTGCTACTGAAATCAGGAATTGTAGTACAGGACACACCCCACTGCGTGTTGCTCCTGTTTGCACTTCACTGACTGCGAAACTACAGAAAACTGGCCATAAAATCAGTGCGGGAGCCGTATCGTTGCACAATACCACAATACTTGAGACAAATGCTTTTTTGCAAAACATCAGGAAAAAACTCTGTAAATCTAAGGGAGATTCACAAAAACGTCCGTGCAATACTGCAGGTTATCATGGCTCTACTTTGAGTACCTATCCGTCGAAAAAATCTGCATCCCTAGAAGACATAAACCCCGTCAACGACAATCTAGCCACTTTTACATCGTGCCATAAAAGGAAAACCGTCTCTTGGAGACGTCATCTACTTAAAAGGGCCGGCAAACTTCTCGGGGTAAAACAGAACAAACGTCGCCCGACCACAACAACAAAATGTTCATACCAAGACAATAGTACTTCTGACATGAACAAAATGCCCGCAAGCACAGCTACCAAGACACACACAGAGTTTTACAAAGCAAAGCAGATAGTGCAAGATAACAACCCTTTTACGGCCACTGAAGCAACAGAACTCGTAGCCCTAATCAAAAATAAAGCAGCCTCTAAACTGAGGAAAAGTCTCCACATTTCGTCGGGTAAATCGGGCAAAAAGCTCCATGACAGCGATATCCTTACTGCACACGGAAACGCTGCTACACAGAGCCAAAAGAACTAGACAGCTCCTTGCAAAGGAAGCTAAGTCTCCTAGGGTCGTTATCGCTAGCTAAAAAGGTGCTCTAGATTCCGCAAGCAAGTAACAGATCTTAGTTAGGCTGCAGCAGTAGCAAATTTTTGCCTCGGCTACAGAACGCGCAAACCACCCATTGACAATAACCGTACTTACAAGCATACATCTGGAAAGGACTCTTAACGCATGCAGGAGTGCGTTTTTCCACCGAGTTCGTTTTTGGTAACTGGGAATATGTTGGAAAACGTAAATCGCCTTCTGTAGCAGAACAGAGTGTTTATATACTCTCCACTGCCTTGATTTCAGGAATGTAATAACTCAACATTCCGTACACCCCATCCTTCAGAGTTACTGCCGCACTTGGACACCCAGAGCACGCACCACGCAAATGCACAAACACCACGCCCTCCTTATATCCTCGAAATTTAATATCGCCACCATCCTGAGCAACAGCCGGCTTGACATAGTTCTCTATCAGCTCCTTTACTTGCTTTACGACCTCAGAATCCTTCTCG
The DNA here is from genome assembly GCF_012790675.1 of Anaplasma platys. NCBI lineage: Bacteria > Pseudomonadati > Pseudomonadota > Alphaproteobacteria > Rickettsiales > Anaplasmataceae > Anaplasma > Anaplasma platys. The sequence goes on along the minus strand of NZ_CP046391.1, from coordinate 119,353 downwards.
TCGAAAAACTCCTTCTCCTCTTCGCCATTATCTCCGCTCGCATTAGCAACTTGCTGGTCTGTACCATGCATCGAACAATAGTCGGTCAACACTACCAGAACTTCTGGCTTCAGTGTTTCCCATGACACTGCATCGGTCTTGGTAATCGATACAAAGTCACCCCCAAAAAACACTTTTCCTACACCCTCTACAGCAAGCAAAAGAGCTGCTAGCGGAGATGCCTCAGCCTCGGAAACGTCTGAAAATTCCACACCACAAGCAACACCAGAAACAGCACCACTGAACAAAAATTTCAGAGTACTGGGGTTGGGGGTATCTTCAATTTGTATAAACATAAACAAACCTTGCAATGCCACGAATCAGGGGGGTATAATTCACGCCGCTGCGCCAATCGAGCGGCTTAGTGTAGTATGGTATGTAAAGCAAATCAAGTTTCTTAGTGGCATGCTTCTAGCAGTTTTTGTTCTCATGTGTGTGATAGGGGCAGTGTTCCTGCTCCCCATAATATTGGCCGTAGTTTTGTTTTTTCTGAATAGAAACAACTTAATGCGAGCCCACTACACCGAAGATTTCCGCACTATCTTCAACAAGGTAATGAATGACATGCAGAACAAAGCTCACGAAGCACCGCACAGACGCTCTGACAATACTCTGTCTAGAAAAGAAGCTTTTGAAATTCTAGGCCTCAGCCAAGACGCCCCACGAGAGCAGATAGTTGCTGCCTATCATCGGTTAATGAAGAACGCACACCCCGACAAAGGAGGATCAGCTTATTTCGCCCAAAAGCTTAATCAGGCACGAGACAAGCTTCTAGGGCAAAACAAATAACCTTGGCCACACAGTAGCAATAGTAGAACGCGAAGCAAATCTCGGCGGTGTATGCCTTAAGCTCACCAGTGCTTTTCTTCTTTAGTTCACATAGGTTCAGTATCCTTACTTCCTTCCCCTTGTCCTTCGCCACAGCACCTTTACTAACGGATGAGTCCGGCTCAGGAGGAGCCTTGGTCCTTCTCCTACTCTTGCCACACACAAGACACCTTCTTACACACTGACCACTAAGAAGCCCAACAACCAACTGGAATAGAAAACCACGCTTCTACAAGAACGACAACCCCGCTACACCTTCTGCCGCTGCATCTCATCGTTCATGTTTCGAACCCTTCTCTCCCTTTCGGAAACCATCTGAGCCTTCATGATAGCCTCATCAAGGTCGGCTTGAGTACACAAGCCTAAAAGTACCGGATCCCGAGGTTTTATGTTACTAGAGTTCCAGTGCTCCTTGTTACGCACGGCAGCAATCGTCGCCTTGGTAGTACCTATGAGCTTAGCTATCTGCGAATCGTGCATCTCGGAACAGTACTTTAGAATCCAACACACCGCATCGGGCTTGTCACGACGACGAGCCACCGGAGTGTAGCGCACGCTACGCCTGCGAGTTGTCCTTCCAGTGGTTCCCCTACAAGACACCAGCTTAGGAATCCTGTTGGGATCACTTTGACACGCTTCTATTTCCTCCTTGGTGACCTGCCCCATGGCAACAGGGTTACAACCGACGACACCCTTAGCGACTTCGCCATCCGCGATACCCTTAACCTCTAGTATGTGCAACCCACAAAACTCCGCAATCTGCTTGAACGTCAGGGCTGTATTATCCACAAGCCACACGGCTACTGCTCTAGGCATCAACGGAGCACCCTCATTGCTTGATGACATGTCTAAATAATCCCCAACTTAAGAAACTGCACAGACCAAAACACTAGACCACAACCACTAAGATTCAGTTAACCCAATAATATACGGTCACGGTCCCGCGATCGTAACATACGGGCTATCAGTGTCAAGAATTTTCAGCCCTATTTAGACACTCTAAGTTGTATCAGAGGCGTAATGTATCCTGCACCGTTGTATCACTATTGACATTTTGGCATATTGCGAGGCAGAAGGGCATTCTACCGCTTAGCCCAGCTGGCGCACACCATCCTTCGATATGGGGTGGCGATTGCCACAGAAAATGCAGAACAGCGCGATATAAGTTGACACTCCCTTGCTATGCATATAAGCTTGGGAGCTGTTGTCGTTGGGCATGGGGTGGTATGCCAAAGTTGAAGACTAAGTCTTCTGCTAAGAAGAGGTTCAAGTTGACCGCAAGGGGAAAGCTGGTGGCTGCTCAGTCCACTAAGCGTCACGGTATGACAAAAAGAAGTAAGCGTAGTTTGCGTACGCGCAGGGGGAACGCGCTTATGTGCACTGCTGACGCGCGGATTGTTGCTCCCTTTATACCGTACGGTCTTTAGTTTTATACGAGGGTTAAATGGCTAGGGTGAAACGCGGTGTTACCACACGGGCAAGGCATAAAAAGGTTATTGCTCTTGCTAAGGGGTTCAGGGGGCGTTCTAAAAATTGTTACCGTGCTGCGTTGCAAAGACTGGAAAAGGCTCTTGCTTACGCTTACAGGGATCGTCGGACGCGCAAACGCGATTTTAGAACTTTGTGGATAGTGCGTATAAACGCTGCTGCTGGGCAGTATGGCCTAAGGTACTCCGAGTTTATGAGGGGAGTAACGCTGAGTGGCATCGAGCTCAATAGAAAGATGCTTGCCGAAATGGCTGTAAGGGATAAAAGCAGCTTCGAAAAAATAGCCATTGCCGCGGCGCAGGCTTGTGGGCGTACTTGTGTTGCTACAGAACAAAATTCATAGTGTCGCAGAGGAGGTGGGTTCTGCTATAGTCGGCTGTACGACGTTAGCGGAGCTTGAGTCTGTAAGGGTGAGGTATCTCGGTAAGAGCGGGGTGCTCACCCTATTGCTTAAGCAAATAGCTGGTGTGACTGATCTCACCGAGAGAAAGACCATAGGTGCTTTGGCTAATTCGGTGAATCGCGAAGTAAGGGCTGCGTTTCAGGAGAAGGAGTCTGCCCTAGAGCGGGAGATGCTTAAGAAAAGGCTGTTTGAAGAAAGGGTTGATATCACACTACCATCGCGGGAAAAACGGATGGGAGTTCTGCATCCTGTGACCAAAGTGCTCGCTGAGATGAAGAAGATCTTGGGGAAAATGGGATTTACAGAAATCAGTGGGCCAGACCTTGAAGACGAGTTCCATGTTTTCGATGCGCTAAATACTCCTTTATATCACCCAGCGCGTGAGAAAAACGACACATTTTATTTGAGAGAAAAACTCGGCGAAAAACGAGTAGTTCTGAGAACTCATACTTCCTCGGTGCAGATTAGGGCTATGGAGAGTAACTCTACGTTCCCAATTAAGATTATTTCCTCGGGGAAAGTCTATAGAAATGATTGGGATGCAACTCACAGCCCCATGTTTCACCAGGTGGAAGGACTGTACATAGATACGCACGTCAACATGGGTCATCTGAAGTATTGTATCAATAGCTTCCTTCAAAAGTTTTTTGACAATGAAGTAACTATGCGCATGCGTGCAAGTTTTTTCCCGTTTACGGAACCATCTGCTGAAGTGGATATAAAGGACAGTTCAGGAAAATGGGTTGAGGTACTTGGATGTGGAATGGTGCATTACAAAGTATTGGAAAACGTCAACATAGATCCTGAAAAGTACAGCGGGTTTGCTTTTGGAATGGGCGTAGAACGCATGGCAATGCTAAAATACAACATAGCGGACCTGCGGAATTTGTATAACAACCGTCTAGAGTGGTTGGAGCACTATGGATTCTGTTTCACAGACCTCGTGGAGTAAAGCACAAGACAGGTGCAGATCGGGGAAGTCAGTATACTCTATGTTGCGGACGTGGTCCGTTGGAAGGGTGGGGACGCCGCCCTAATTGCGAGCACCGTTTCCCAGGTCAAATTTTCCATCACACAATACAGAAACGAGACTTGTACACCCGTAGTCGCACTGTGGACACAAGCACCGTGAGTTGCACAAAATAATCGCCTGATGCTCACTACTGCAGGGTTGGATAACCTTTTACGTTATAATCTCGAACATCGACAAATTGGCTTCAGGGCTGGTTTTCCCATGTACTAAACTGCTGATGGAAAATCCGACACAATCCCACCGAAGGCACTAATGCCTGAATATTGGCGTTGTTTTCCAGATCTGCAAAAGAACCCAACAATTACCACAATGAAAACACAATTTCTCTATGTTGGCGTAAGTAGACAAAACACACGGCAATCTGCTTGGAAAGGTCTGTTAGCACACGCTCCCTTACTGAAATTTACTCAGTAATGTATTTGATAACCAAGAAATTAGAGAATATAACCGACATGCGAACAGAAAACTCAAACTTTCCACAGACAGAGGCTCATGTCGGAGCACCATAGGAAACCCCATTTCCACCCTCTGGGACTACGTATAGCAAGTCTTCAGCCACACAAATCAAGCCAGGATTTCTAATTTCTTCGTAAGATTATGCAATTGAGCACTTTCCTCGAACTGGCCTACAATACATCAGAGTAAGCACAATGCCTGAGTCTCGGCTGCACAAGCTTGCGTGATTTTCGGCACGCCTACACTTGAAGTAAGAAGCGACATAACCGAATAGTTGACCACCCGTACTTCGCGCTCTAAATTAGCTCGGCAACCTACAGCGCCAAGAAAGTGACCAATGTGGTTTAACGAGAGTAAGACACATGAAAAATGCTGCTTTAATAACTGGGTCAGCCCGCAGAATTGGCAGGGCCTTGGCGATCTTCTTAGCTTCTAAGCACGAATGCGACATTGTGGCGCACTATCACTCCTCCCATGATGATGCACTGAGCCTACAAGATATAGTGCAAAAATCTTACAGGCGAAAATGTGTCTTAGTGCAAGCCGACCTGGGCAATTTTGCTTCACTTAAAAAAATAATGAAACAGTCTTTCACCGCCATGCCTCATCTCAACATATTGATAAACAATGCTTCTGTATTCTATGAAGACAGCTTGGAAAAGTGCTCACTAAAATGCTTTACAGAAAACCATAATATCCATGTCCGGGCACCAGTTTTTCTCACACAATATTTTGCACGAATGTGCAAGCAAGGCAAAGTGATAAACGTAGTGGACGCGAACGTCAAAAGAACAAGCACAAGTTACTTCTCCTACCTACTATCTAAAAAATCGTTAGTGGACTTCACTGCACTGACAGCATCGGAATTCGATCCGAGGCACCTATGCATAACCGCGGTGTGTCCCACGAAAATTCCCGCACACGAGATCGACGGTATTCAATCCGTAGAAAACCTTACCGACAAACCACAACTTAAAAACTTTCTGGATATAGTGGACCATATCATGGACTTTAACCAACTCAGTAGCGGAAAAATATTATTCATGGACAAGTAACCATGAAACATCAGCCCGCTATGCGCGACATTTTTGCCATCACTTACCAGAACAGGTCGTACCCATAAAGGCAAAGATTTGCATCTCTAGGAATATTTCACGGCACATAACTAATGAACGCCGTAGTTCACTGCCACATCTCGGGTTCAGAACTTACCAAGCAAATCATCCAGAAGAATCTAGATTCTTCACGGCTAAGCCACAACGCAACCAAGAAGATCCATATCGAAAGGTTTGTAAAAACAAACTACGCAGGCGACACATTAAAGACTCAATCCACATCTAAGTCACTACGAAAATTTCCTGGACCGTTCGCAAACCCGTGAAGCAGATCTTGCAAAATCCTTCCACACAGCACCCGAGAACCATCATCCAAGACTACACAGAACATAACAGCTGAGAAATCTGTCACAAATGTTATAAAACAACTGACAAAGTAGCATATCCGTCACGACGACATTTGGTGGCAACTCATACCCCAGAAGTCTCGTCTCCAGCCATTGCGCTACAAACCTCTTGCGGATTAATGTAGGGCACTAAGTGCGTAGCTCAGCTTTTTAATAGTCGATTTCTAAAAAATCTCGGGACTTACAGGGCACTACATGGTCGTAGTATTCGAGCTACACCACACATAAAAACCACAAACACTGTCCACAGCACCTATCCACGAGAAAATACAACCCCATGATGACAATGCAGCCTGCTGTAAAGTATAATGGGAGCTGATGCACTGTTTTTTAAAACAGCTAGCTGAATCCACTTAGGTGTTCTCCCCCCCCCCTTCCCTATGCCACGTTTGGGCGTGAGTGTGGTACTGCAGGTATGCGTGAGAGGCTGTGCCATGCGCAGCATATTCACTCTATGCATGCTCGTGCTGCGTGAGATAGCCACGGGGCCGTCAAGTCGGCCATGGGTTGTGTTGGAGGTCGTATGGAAAAGGGAAAAGTAAGGCGTGCCGTGCTGTCGACGGTGATTTGCAGCGCCATAATGTGGTATGATTACATACTCGTTGGAAGTCTTACAGTAACAATTGGGGAGTTATTCTTCCACCTGATGATCGCCATATCGCCCTACTCAGCAGTTTCTGTGTTTACGCTGTGGGATTTTGCATGCGCCCATTTGGTGCTGGCGTCTTCGGTCCATAGGTGATAGGTACAGGAGAAAAATGGCCTTGGTAGCTTCGTCAATTGCCATGACTGTACCCATGGGTTTCATGAGTATAATACCGACTTATGAGAGTTCCAGCCTGCTGGCAACAGTTTTGCTGATCATGTGTTTTCTCGTGTCAGGATTTTCCCTAGGGGGGGGGGAGCGCTGGCAGTGGTGCTACGTTACTCGTTGAGCTCTCAAAGAAAAATAGACCCGGGCTTTTTGGCAGTCTAGAGGTGATGACCGCAGTTTTGGGGTCTGTATTTTCTACAGCAATTATTGTTGTGTCGAAGTATGCTTTCACCGCCTGGGGCTGGAGAATACCATTCGTAGCAGGGTTTGTGTTGAGTATAGCAAGTGTATTTATGAGAGCACAGACGGGAGAGAGTCCGGTATACGAGAAACACAAAGCCGAAGACCAGGAAGTGACAAAAGCTCCCTCCAGTGCGGCACTTGTTCCGCTTTTACAAAAAGCCCCTTTTGACCGCTGTATGCATCAGCTGTGTCGAGTGTTGCTGTTTCCATACTCTCATGGTGTTTTTCTCAAGCTATGTTAGTAGTTTGCCACATGCTGCTGAACTTAATAATACCCAGGCTATAGGCGCCGTCGAGTTCATGAGCATTTTGCTCAGGGGCGGGCTTACTGTAGCCTTTGGCGCACTTTCTGACGTTTGGGGTCGAAAAGCTGTCATAGGTTCAGCATCGGTGTTTCTCTTATTTCCATCCATTCCGGTATTCTGGTTACTGAGCCAGGAAAGCGTTCTGCTGATAGCTAGCGGCTATCTGATTTTTCACTACCGTTCACTGCAACGCTGGGACCTACAAATGCCGCGATCGCTGAGTTGTTCCCCGCAAAAGTACGTTGTGCAGGTTTAGGTCTTGCACGAAATGTCGCTTCTGCTCTGGGAGGGGGACTTGCACCAGCGCTTTGCACATTATTGGTACACTTAACTGACTCGTCACTTGCACCAGGACTGTATGTGATGTTTGGGGCTGTGATCGGGCTAATAGCGCTGAGTCGCATCCGTAAAGATGATATTTACCGGGACTGGGTGTAGAACGCGGGGCTGCTGGAGCTCGCAACAAAAGTGGGGGCGTTACTGCACCCACTGGCCCCTGTAGCGAAAATGTCCTGGTTTGGTTTTACACTTATCACTGTAAAGTCACGGGTTTGACTGCTAATAGTCTCAGTAATCATTTGAAAAAGCAAAACGCGTCTCTAAAGGCCAGAAAGACGTGCCTTCAGAGCAACACCTCGTCCAAAAATACACATACAAAAAGGTAATAATTGTCGTTACAGTCTGCACCACTACGCTCAAAATATTTCGCTCCCCCTGCGCTTCAATAAAGACCGAGCAAATCGAGTACTTACGCGCACCTTGCCCGGATGAGTGCGTTTATAAAAACTAAGCATACCCAATCCCCTAGATACTTCGAAAAAACAAGTCTTCAAAACCCACTTGGGCTAGAAACCCACGGCACTAAATGGAACTCATCTGTAGCAAAGCGTATTGCTGAAGAGGCAGAACACTGGGCCTGATCCGCATTTACATCACAAACAACACACAGAACGTTGAAGAGTAAGACACGCACCCCCGAACATGTATTGCACTGTAAATTCCGGGCCGCCGGTAACTCAACAGGGCACTTGAGCACAGGAAACTGCTGAGAATTGGCCCTGCACAGAGCGTGTAATCCAAAAAATACACCCACCTATACACCGCACAACATCAAAAGATATTGCCTTAAAGCACAAAAGACATCACACGGAGACACGAGGCCCAGATGTATTTTCCCCAAGAACAACGCACAAACTTAAGACGAAGAGAAAGCAAAAGAAGATCGACGCGGTTAATCCCTCAACTCAACAGGCAAGCAACCCCAGCACCGGCTGTAAGGCCTAACACAAGACAGCATCGGCCAAACAACCACGCGACAGCAAACCGAAACACACGCCCCATCAACCACGGCCCTACTAAATCCATCGATTAAACCCAGACAGCTATTCGCTGGAAGCTTACATTACACACAAGAAGCGCACCATATCACGCGCCCCAGGAGCTAGGCAGGACGCCCTTGAACCTCCACGAGACCCTTCTTTATGAACCAGGCCACCCTGTCTGTAGGCTGCGCCCCAACCCCAAGCCAGTAGCCCAGTCTTTCAGCGTTAACCTTCAGAAATCCCGGAGATCCGCAAGACACCATCGGGTCGTAATATCCGAGCTGCTCTATGCACCGCCCATCCCTTTGAACCCCCGAATCGGCCACCACAATCCTGTAGAAGGGCTTCTTTTTTGCACCCAACCTCATTAACCTTATCTTTACAGACATCTCCTAAAAAGACCCCTCACAGCAAAATAAGAGCCGATTGTAGCATCTAACACATCACAGTCAATCTAAAAAATTTTACAGCTGTCTGATGACAAATTTGCCATCGTGCTGTACAATTGCCGTCCTCACGCCGTTTTTTGCTCTCGGCTGAGTGTATCTGACTTAGGTATTTCCCGCATCTGCTGTGTTGCAGTATGGGGGGAGGTGCTAGTGTGCGTTGGATAAATTTTACCGCGTGTTTTTCTGCTTGTAAGTACGCTAGCGTTGTTATGAGGTAAGCTGCGGGACCGCAAAGCCGGTCGTAGCTGTGCAAATAATCGGAGGTCATATGGAAGCAGGTAAAGTAAGGCGCGCAGTGCTGTCGACTATAGTGTGTAACACGCTTGTGTGGTATGATTTCATACTTTTCGGCAGTCTTGCGGGAACCATTGGCGAGTTATTCTTTCCACCCAATGATCGTTACTCTACTCTACTGAGCAGTTTTTGTGTCGTCGCTGTGGGCTTTTGTATGCGCCCGTTCGGGGCGAGTATGTTTGGACACATTGGTGACAGGTACGGACGAAGAGCTGCACTTGTTATATCGTTAATCGCAATGACGGTACCAATAGGGTTCATGAGTATAATACCTACCTATTCTAGCGTGGGCATGTTGGCTCCAACGCTGCTGGTGATATGCCGCCTTGTGCAGGGGTTTTCCCTGGGAGGCGAGGCTGGAAATGCTACGTTCCTTATCGAGCACTCAAAAAAGAATCGAGCCGGGCTCTTTGGAAGTTTTGAAGTGCTAAGCGCAGTGGCGGGATCTGTCCTTTCGCTTGCGGTGGTCATGTTGTCAAGACACTTGACTGGTGATGCCTTCAGCTCCTGGGGCTGGAGGATACCCTTTATCGTGGGTTTTCTATTGGGCATAGGGAGCATATTTATCAGATTTAAAGCTGGAGAGAGTCCAGCATACGAGAAGCATTCATCTGTTGCCGACGGCCTGGTTAAGTCCCCTGTGAGGCACTTATTCCGCTACTACAAGAGACCTTTGTTGCTAGCTATCTGTATTGACTGCATAGAGAACTGTTCGTTCCACCTTTTTATGGTCTTTTTTAGTAGCTATGTAGGGCACCTGCCGCACTCTTCGAATATCAGTCCTATGTCCTCGGAGTTGATTGAGATAGTGATCGTGACACTTAGTGGGGTGCTTACTGTTGCATTTGGAGCACTTTCGGATGTCTTGGGACGCAAGACCGTCATGGGTGCAGCCTCAGCCACCCTCTTGGTAGTGGCTATTCCGGTATTCTGGATGTTAAGCCAAGATAGCATTCCATTTATAGTTGCGGGGTACTTGATTTTTGTAGTACCGTTCGCCGCATCGTTGGGGCCATCAAGTGCAGCAATGTCAGAGTTGTTCCCAACCAGGGTGCGTTACACCGGCTTCGGTATCTCAAGAAACGTCTCCTCTGCTCTTGGGGGCGGGATAGCACCGGCGCTCTGTACTTGGCTGATACAAGCTACAGGATGGAACTTGGCACCTGGGCTCTGCGTTATATTCTGGGCTGCGGTGGCGCTGATTGCGTTAAGTAGAATCAAACCAAGTGATTTGAATGTTGACTGGGTAAAAAGTTCCTAGTTGAGGTTCGGTGATTGAAGCTGTCACGTAAGTGCGGGCTGTTGTGTTTTGGAGTTTCTATAACTGTGGCTATTCTCGTAGATGATTTCGTGCGTTGCACCAATGGTGTTACTTTTGGTGGCTGGCTGACACGTATCCCCACCACTCTTGTGAATGCAATGCACGATTTGCTACCTATGACGCAATTAACGTGCAACTGGGAAAAAAGTACACAGACTTGTGACTAACAGCTGAGACGTTGCCGGAAAAACGCGGGTCTATCCCGTTCCTATGTTTTGCTTAGAAGTGCAGCGCACTCACAGTTGAGCTTGGTGTGGAGTTAGTTAGCTGGGCAACACTCTCTTTACGTGTTTTGGACTTTCTTTATGCATGACACTATAAAAGGCAACGCGTTTCGACGCATTTAACGGCTATAGATAATGCAATGACGCCCCGTGGCGCTAACGGAGTTGCTCTGCCAATGTGCTTGCTTGTTGATGTGTTTCAGGCGCTGTAATTTATGAGCGTTGATGACGGAGAATACGAGGCGCTTCGGATAAAATGAAACTACCGTTCTTTGTGCAGCTATGCCTTCATGAAATTGCTCTGGGACTAGGTATGGCACAGACTGACGTGAAGGGCTTGTGTAATTATATGATCTACAAGAGCAGCAATACGGAACATAGAGCGGCATTTCTTGTACTCATTTTTACAACGGTTTGCACTTTATTGCGGCTAGAATGCCGGGGCAAGAAAGGACAACCCAACTGCAGAGATATAAGAAGAGAGGGGAACAGTGATAATACCGGAACACTTTTTTTGTTACAGTCGCATCAGAGATACGCATAGATGCAGGCAACGCTCTTGTCGTGTTGCAATAAGGCCGAAACACCGTAATTATTTGGCCATGGTGAGAAAAAAACACGCAATTACAGAGAGCACAGTGCCTATGAATTCTGGATTTACTCTCCCCTTATGTGACTTTCATGAAGCAAGCTGAACAATGCAGAAGATGTTATATCAGGCGTGATATGTACAAACTGGACCCGGAGAAGACACTATCTTGGCCCGTTTGCGTCACAGTTGCGTAGTTGCTGCGAACACTGTGTTGCTGTGCTACTGCGCTTGAAATGGGCTAGCCTAATTAAGTGCTTTAAGCTATAATCTCGCACATTTTTTACGGGTTAACCCGCGAGCTGCGGCATAGTCTATAGAGAGATTAAAGAGCATTGAAAGAAGTTCTATAAAATCGCTATGTGCTTACAGCGCGGACTGGGAGAGTGTGCAAAGGGAACACTTACTTTTCGTCACGGTTGCGCCATAGAGGAAGGAATCACCAGTGCGGCGAAATTCTGTGTTGACGAAAATGCATTTTAAGCCCTGTGATAACAGGCGGCACAAAATTCTTAATTGGTAGCTTAGCCACGTTGCTGTAACATTTGCACCTATGGTATGGCTCACACCAACACGCAGAGCTGGACGTGCAAGAATTCTAAGCACCCGAGTAACCTTTCCAAAGAGAAGGAACTAAGACACAACAGATGCCATTCGGATACGTTTTGTTGTTTCCTGTGTGTCTCATCCTGTATACTCTGCTGCAGCTGTTTTGTAGAAAAAAATTCGTTTTGTGCGCTAAGGTTCCATCGCACCGTAAGGGCGCCGGAGTGGCTGATGTAATCTGAAGCAATTTGATCCACGGGCGTTTGTTGTAGAAGACCAACCACAGTGCAGGCCTCAGTACAGCGCTTAAAAAATTTACCAACACTGCTATGCCATCTCCCAGACATAGAGGTAACAGAGTCCATGTCATTTGATGAACAATCTAGGTTACGTCCCTGTGACGCTATAGCCGGTGATAGCGCGGTGGAGCCAGGTTGGAATGATTTTTAGATCCACGTGCTTCTAAAAACTGTGGTCTGATAAACAAAGTTGTTACTAGGGATAGTTTAACACGTTGCACATTTAGAACACACCTGGAACCACTCACCAAGTTTGTTGGAAAATTTGATTTTTCAGGCTCTCCTTGCCCAGTGCTTTGGCAGTCCGCAACCAAAGCAAAGAACTGACCATAGACAGCAACAGACAGTTTGGGGGCAAGTTTATTGCCCGAAAGAAGGCTCCACAAGGAGACTGACGCTTACTATACCATTTCTTAAACTCATCTTGCTGGGAGAACGAAGAAGTAAAATACACGAAAAACAGGTTAGCTTCTACCAGGTCGCACACCGATAGCATCGCGTTTTATTTCAGGCTTCAAACGCGCCTTTTGGCATGGACAGGAACTTTACGCTTCTGCTGCACAGTTGAAGGCCGGCTACTTATGCTACTGACTACAAATCAGAAGCCCTCCACAGGAAATCACTGCAGGTTAGCATATAAATGGCATAGCATTTTATTTTCGGACAATAAACGCGTTTTGCCTGGACTAGGAACTTTACCCTTCTGCTGTAATAGCTAAAAAGCCGTATCTCATACCTCTAGCGACGAGTCAACAGATAGCGTGCAAGAACCCTACGCACTGCGCTATCCGAGCTATGATGAATAACACAAAACACATGCGAAACGGCACGTTTTAAAAGCGAAGAACCCGCAGGAAAAACTAATGACACAGGCGACGTGGCAGCCTTTAGGAGACGCACAGCTCCACACGAGAAACTAACACAGAGGAAAGCTAACTACCGATATCGAGCACAAGCTCTACACCAATGTACAACTAAAACGCAAACAAGCTCGGGAACGACTGCAGCCCACCATTAACCACCACGCAAGCCACCGACAAACAAAAAAAGGAGGGGGCTACCCGCGAACAACCTACCAGCCAAACCCCCAACTGAAGTTAGCCAAACTACCGACCCGCCGCACAGACGTAACTTACCTCTCCTCCTTACTGAACGCTCTGGCCTCATCAACCAGCATGACCGGAATCCCGCCGCGTACAGGATAGGCAAGGCCGGCCTCTTTGCTTATCAGCTCCCCCCTGCCTTCGTCATACAGGAGCTGCCCTCCAGTAAGAGGACAAACCAAAACCTCAAGAACCTTCCTATCCAACACGTTCCGCACTATTACTTCCAGCCTTCTTCGTCCGCGAGCTGCACAGACTCAGGCAGATACCTTTCTAGCTCCCGCAGAGGAAGCGTGCTTTCCTTAAAGCTCCCCCAAGACTCGAGGATATCAGCGCTACTAACCCCCTCAACCAGAGGATACTCCTTGTTAGAGTGAGCATATATCTCCTGAGCTTCCTTGCTAACCAAGAACTCAAGGAGCCTGAGCGCGTTAGCCTTATTCTTAGCATGTTTAGCCACACCACCACCACTGATGTTGATCATAGCACCAGTCGTATTTTGGTTCGGGAAGAATATGCCAACCTTAGACGCCACCTTCTTATCCTCAGGATCTTCTGAAGAAGATATCCTCCCAAAGTAGTAGCTATTAACGATAGCTATTGCACCCTCACCCGCGGCCACAGCGCGAATCTGATCTGTATCGCCACCTGCGGGCGCCCTAGCCATATTGCGTACCAAGCCTCTCACCCACTTCCTAGCGGCATCCATACCATTGTGAGCAATCATGAACGCAATCAAAGACTGATTGTATGGACGGTTAGACGAAGACACCAAGAGCAAATTCCTCCATTTAGGATCCGCCAAGTCTTCATAAGTACTTAGCTTACCAACATCAACCATACCCTTATTGTAAACAACGATGCGTGCACGTTTAGTGAGCCCAAACCAATAGCCCTCACCATCCCTAAGGGAAGCAGGGATAGAATTTTCTAGCTTTGCAGACCTAATAGGCTGAAGCAGCCCCTTATTCTTAGCCAATATCAGATTCGTAGCGTCAGCTGTGAGCAGAAGGTCAGCCTTACTGTATACCCCTTCACTCTCCATACGCGTAATGAGCTGAGGAGCCTTGTCCCTGACATACCTAACTTCGATGCCAGTCTCGGCGGTAAACTTTTTAAACAGGTCACGCACCAACTCTTCTTTGCGTGAAGAATAAACATTAACTACACTTTCGCCACGAGAGCCAAACTTATTGTACGCAAACCCTATACCGAGTCCTATGGCCAACGCAGCAAGAGCTATACTGAGAAATCTCACCATGCTCAAGTCCTCATACACACATCCTTGCCGCAATTATGAGAACACTTCTATGAAAATAAAAGTAAAATCTGCGAAAGGTTGCACAAATGCCTGCTAGTACAGCAAGAATTTCTGAGCACCTTTGAGTAGTCATTATTTACACCTTACAGACACACTATGCTTTGAGAAGCTAGTAGAAATAGTAAACAATGCTGAAGTTTCGCTCTCCTTATAACGTGTGACAAAAACAAACCACCGATTCATCAATATCTCACAAACAAAAAAGGCCGCGCCCTCCGGTGAGAACGCGGCCTTAGACAATAAACAGTAAAGCCAGCCCTATAGGGCCTACAGAATTAAGTCTACAACACTACAGAATAGCGAACCCGCTATCACTATATCCATACTGATGCTCGGAATGGCCGGCATAGCCGCTGTCGTGGGGATCATGCTCCTTGTTCGAGTGATGTACGTCATAAACCGAGGTATTATGATGTTGGGCATCTGAAACGTGATAGCCACGGTTTGCACCTATAGAAGGCACATTATAACCGTGAGAAATGTTGTCACTTGCATTACTCTTGGCATTTTCAGCGGCAAAATGTGTCGTGTCAACTGTGCTCCCAGCATCTTCCACATTGTGCCCTTCCGCAGCTCTTGAACCCCGAGACAGTAAAACCTCGCTCGCGTCTGGTATACTTGGATCAGAGTTCTCTTTAATAGTGATCGAATCCCTAATCCTTGGTCCGTATGTAGACAACATAGCAACTTCCGCACCATTTTCGTCGTACAGGTGAGGGACTCTTATCGGGTCACCCACTTTGTCTTCGTGACCTAAAGATGAGTATGATAGTTTTCCACCAGCCTTGATTGAAAACAGCGTATTATCAGCATAGGAAGCCAAGTCTAGCAATGACAGCTGTGCTTTATCACCGCTTTCAGTGCTGAACTTAGACGCTGCGCTATGAACCCAAAGGGGACTAATATAAACTTTCCCCTGATTAGGCATACCTTCCGGTGATTCGTTACCATCTGCAGTACAAGGCACCAAGTACTTTTGTCCAGCATGCGTAGCGACCTTCACATGGGTAATGGTGTTAGGAAATTGCATGTAAGTTACGGTACTATGATCAAAAATATTGAGGAACCAGCGCGACGCAGCGGCAGAAGAATTTGATTCTTCAACCATGTAGAGCGATGTACTGGTTACAGTACTGCTCTCACTTTCGGAAGCTTCGTGCGTCTTAGTACTTCTACTTTGACGCCTAGCAGCACCGTCCGCTACCTGCGTGACTTCAGAAGAAGTTATAGCTTCAGGCTGTGTACCGGAAGCAAGTTCTCTGATTTCTGTGCGTAAATTATGATCATCCTCTTGGGTCCTTTGATATTGCGAGTAGTACTCACTGAATCCTCGGTCTGTTCCCAAGTCATTCTTACCGCTTAGAGCCACCCTCTTCACGTCCTCCACAGAAGTGTCTAAAACTTCAGCTTCCTGCCAATACTTAGAGGAAACAAAGTCGCTTTGGCTGTAGCTATGGTCCATAGAAAGGAACACTTTGTCTTGGAAGAAAGCGGTAGCACTGGCAAGCCGTCCTACTCTTTCCCCATTAGGCCCGTCAAGGGTTACACTAACGATATAAGGCTGGTCGTTCACTCTTAGCACATTACCGTCGGCATCCCTCTTGATTGCAGGGTCATTAAGGTCTTGACTCAACTTGAACAATGTACCCGAAGAATATCCGCTAAAATCAGCCAAACTGAATTTAGAGTTGCTAGCAACCCATTCGGAACTTTTACGATCGTAAACAAAAATAGGATCAATATATGAATACTGCTCCATGTTCTCTGGCATACCTTGAGGATTAGTGTCTCCGTCTTTAGTGCAAGGCACCAATCTGACAGTACCTTTTTCCGTTCTAATCAGCTTCAAATGCGTTATAGATTCTGGAAACTGAATAACCCTGTCAGAAGCAACGTCTCTAATGAGTAAGTCTGACCGCTCAATTTTGTTACCAGACTCATCTGTGCGTTCTTCAGTCATGTAAAATTGTAGACTAGACATTTTCTGAATAAGCGTATGATCACCAACCTTTAGCTTAGCTGAGTACAAGTCATCGCTGTCTCTCGCTGTACCACGGTCATCAAGCTTAGCTCCCTGCACTATCACAGGGGTTTCATCATCAAACACAGGCTCCTTATCGTAGATAGCTATCTTTATATCTTTCGACAGAGGGAAGCTCTCTCTAGCCTTGATACCTTTGGCAGACAGATCTGAAAATTGATTGACCTCAGCTTCTATCTCTTGGTCGCTCAAAGTACCAGACTTTGTGCCACGCCAGAAGTTTGCAACCTTATTACCTTGGGCATCCGTCGTGACTATGATCAGAGGCGTACCGCTGTATGAAGTATGCACGGCTTTCAGCGCATCCATCGTCA
Organism: Anaplasma platys; assembly: GCF_012790675.1. Lineage (NCBI taxonomy): Bacteria > Pseudomonadati > Pseudomonadota > Alphaproteobacteria > Rickettsiales > Anaplasmataceae > Anaplasma > Anaplasma platys. Next base: position 102,459 of record NZ_CP046391.1, on the reverse strand, counting down.
CAAAGGTTGCAACTTCTTTGCCTGCCGCATCAGTGTGCTTAACAAAGCCCTCGGCGTTACTTGGAAGTTCACCAAGTTTTTGGTTATCTAACAAAATAGATGCACCACTTAGGTCTCCCTTGCCAAGACCAACAACCTGCAAGATCTTGTCATGATGCTGCTTAGCAACCTGATCAAATGTAACGTCGTTAGTGCCAACAATAGCTTCCGGATCAATGTAGACTATAGATTTTAAGACCCTGCTGAGCATAACTGCTTGCTCAAAAGTGCTGGATTCTGGAGAGTGAAGTAAAGTTTTAGTCTCATGAGATACAAAATGACTATATGCAATTCTCAAATGACGAACAGCATCGGTTATGTTACTCATGCTCGGATCTCGCTGCACAAGATCTGTGTCCATGAAGTATTGAAGTGCCTCACCTTGCATGTTGCGTGTGACACCGCTTAGTATGGACTTCACAGCGTCTATGGCCGCGATAACTTTGTCTCGCGCAGCGGTATCACGTTCATCGCCAAAATCAGTAAATGTTTTACCTAAGTTTGTTACCGCTTCACGTATCACGGAAAAGTTAGGATCATACTTAGCTAGTATCTTGGCAATTTGATCTACTGTTGCTTCACTTAACTCCGTTGTAAACTCTCTGCCCTCCACATCACAGTAAGCATACCTTGGACCATCCGCTGTTGAAACAAGTTTCATGTAACTGAACTCTTTTCCCAGCAGAACACCGTCACCAGAAAACGGATTGTAAGCTCTGATAGCTCCATTATGCACAAAATGTGCCACTGGAGAAAGTTTTCCTACATGGCCATGATTACTATCTTCAAGGTTTGCAGAGTAGACATTGCCACGAACCACAGCAGAGTTTGCTATGGTATCACGGAATCCAAGATTGTCTGCTTCACTAACCGTGAGCATCTCATGTTTGCTAATATGCTTTTCCAGAGTATTTTCTGAAAGCCATTCACCAAACGAGCTAGGAATGTCATTGGCAATACTCGCCAACTTGTCAAAGGATTCTCCCTTAGCTGATTTTTCATGCCCAGCAGCAAATAGGGCTTTTAGCGCATCTGGATAAACTTTTTGCAGATACTGAACGAATGTCTGACCGAAACTATACTTCAGTCCGCTGTAATCTGGATTGTCAGAGTTTTTCTCTATGACTCCGTAGATCTCTTCAAGAGATTTAGCATTTCGCAGCTCAGGATTTTCGCTAAATATCTTGCGTACACTGTCGATGACTGAAGAAAATTCAATGGTCGTACCTTTCTTGTTGTGTTTAACAAGATACTGGATGTAGTCGGCAACACCTTCACACAATATTGCCATACCAGGCGTCTTATCAAACGCGTGTCCTGTCGAGTAGTGCATCAGCTGGTGCGTCATTTCGTGCGCAAGGTTTTCGACCTTTATCTTGCCCAACTTGTAGACATATATCTTGCCAAGTGAAGACCAGTTAATCCCACCAGCAGTATCCCAGTTGGGTTCCCCAATGTCTTTTAGAGCATCTTTGAGATCATTGCTGTTGTTGAATAAGAATATATCTACTTTGCGCGCAGTATCACTTTGCGGTAACTCACCAAACTCTTGTTGGTAAGCCTTCAAGGTCTTGACTATCGTCTTCTTAATGCGCGCTGCTGCCTTATCAGAAAGCTGTGTTGTACTGTGGACAACAAGCTTAATGTTACAACGGTCAAGTAACTTGGAATCCACATCGGCACTAGCAGTGAACTGCGCTTCTATATCCGCATAACCCTTGCGTGCATAGCTATCAGAAACCGCATCGGAAGGTGTCTCTGACGGGGTTCCCGCTTTGACAGCAACATTTGCTGTACTTACCGCTTCTGGAACCACAGATGCCATCTCCCCAGCAGTATTAACCGGGTTAGAAACATCAGAAACACTAACATCAACTGAAACACGTTCGGTTTTCTCATCTGAACCACTGGCAGCCTTTGGCACAGAACTTGCAATTGCTTTGTCAGCCGCAGGACTTGCTTTTTGTTCCGCAACTTGACTCACTTCACTTTGTGACTGTGCTACAGCAGCCGAAACCTGCATGTTTTCCATAGAAAGATCTTGATCCTCTGCAGCGTCATGTTTTACCCGACGCCCTCTCCCTCTTTGAGGGAAACTATCATAAGTTCCCCATTGCGTATCTGAGGAGTAAGATTGATCCTGATAGTAGGGCGTATCGCGGTAATCGTGGACAGGAACCGCCACTGATGCGCTATGCGGCGCCAATTTGCCAGTCCATGAAGAAAGGTCAGACACACTGAACTTGTTAATAGGTTGCAAAAACTTTGCTGCATCGTATTCGGTTCTAGCCTTGGAATGCCTTGCACTGCTCGCAGCTGCGGCAGCTTCCTTGAAAACATTTTTCAGAAGGCCCGGAGAGGCTTCCTCAAGGTACTTGATCAACACTTGCCCTGCCTCGTATTTCACAGTGTTGCAACCTTTTGACCCGCAAGTTTTATACTGGATGTCGGACCCCATCTGAGAGAGAACAGGAGCATTTTGATTCTTTTCCTGCAGGTAAGAATTTGCTGACGTTGCCACGTGACTATAGTTATCCTTTTGTGCTTCAGCCGGAATAAAATTGCTAAACCCCTCAGTAAGAACTTTAGACTGATAGTAAGCATGCGAGTTATTATTGTGATCCAGAAAACCGCCGGTAGCAGAACGGTAGAGTACGTGACAGAACTCGTGCAGCATCACACTAAAGTGCTGCTGACCATTTGGCATGAGCCCAAGAGAGGACACAAATACCAGGCCATCATTAGCTATTGTTAACCCTGAACCAGTTGCGTTGTGCTGTACTACAGTTTGTACCGCTCTCGCGTATTTTCCGTGATCATCAAACAAAAGGATGCTGACTTCCTGGGGTATAGCACGGGGTATAAACTTACCAAAGTGTTCTTCATAAACATGCATAACTTTTTCTAGATCACCTCTGGCAGATTCCAATGAATCATGGCTCAATGGGTTACCTTGTTTGTATAAGATCACCTTCATTCCGTATTTCGACATGGCTTGTGGCGTCACATCATATTTGATACCAGTCTTAACTAGTGCGGAATTTGGAGACGGAACTGCAAACTCAACTTTCTCAATCTCGGCTTCAACACGACTTACATGTTGCGTCTCCCCGCCACGTCCCACATACACATCCTTAACAGCACCACTATTATGACTTTCTACAGAAACACTGTGATCAGGCACATGCGTTGCTACAGCAGGTTTTCCGACTGCCGACCTCTGCGTTTCCACGCTATGACTTTGTGTTTCTGCACTATGACTTTGGGGCACTTTAACACTACTTGCTATAGAAACTGCCGGAGCAGCAGTTTTTGGCACATTTTCTATATGCCCACTGCGCTCTGGTGTAGGCACCGCAGTTGCAACTTTCTGTGTTTCCACATTTTGTACCGCAGTGGTGTCAGCACTGTTGTTAGATGCAGGTTCAGATGCAGCACCGGCTTGCGGCGTCTTAGTCGCAGATTTGCTCGCCACCGTGCTCGATGTTTCTGCACTATTAACAGGGGCCACCTTCACACTACTCACTTCAGTCCTAGACACATCAACAACTTGTGGCGTATTGACCACAGGTTTGTTCGCTACAGGGCTTTGTGTTTCCACATTTTGCACTGAAGCAGAGTTGATCTTGCCAGTTTCTGTTACAGACGTCGCAACCACTTGTTGCGTACTTTTTGTAGGTTTCTTCACGGTATTGTCTGGAGTTTCCGCCCCCTTGCTAGAAGGCACCTCAGCACGACTGACTGCAGGCTTAGGCGTGGATGCAACTCGAGTGGTATTATTACCAGTGAATCCATCACCAGGCACAACAATAGTCTTTACCTCTATTGGCCGCCCACCTTCTCTGTAGATGTTGGTACTGCTCCTGGTATAGGGATCGTAATGGTATTGATCTATGCCACTATAAGCATAATCGGTGGGTACTCCATAATATGGTTGACGCACCTGAGAAGGACTAACATAGGTCTGTAGCCAGTCAGCGACTTCGCCCATGCTATGCTTATTAATCTCTTGTAAAATTGCATTAGCATTTCTGGTAGCTTCCCAGCTAGAGCCATATCGCACACTGGTAGAAAGCTTTGCTGCCTGAGTGAACACATTCTGCAACGTACCAGGAGCTTTTTCCATAAGGAACTGTACCAACGCTTGACCGCCCTTATATTGCACAGTATTACAGGACACCGGAGAGCATTGACCGCTGCCAAGACTTTCTCCTATTCCAGCGAGAACCTGACCATCGTAACCCTGGTTCTGTTGAAAGTACTTAATCGCGCGACCTGCTACACGAGAGAACTCATGCGCCCCTTTGTTGTAAACTTTATCAGATATATATTCACAAAATCCGTCATCCAGCGCTTCGATTTCGCTCTGTACTTTGCTGTCTGCATAGTTAAAAAACCCACCGGTAGCACACTGGAACAGAAGGTGGCCAAGTTCATGCGGCAGTGACCCAAATTCTTCAGAGCGTGAAAAATTCGATGGCGATATCCACATAGTACCTTTTGTAGGCTCTATATAGCCCCCCGTATATCTTGTGATGGTATAATTCGCGACATTTACCGACGAAACGAAGTCTCTTACGGTGTCGAACATGTGAATGTTAATTTCTCGAGGAATATCACGAGCTACAAGCCTACCAAAGTCCGATTCGTAAACATTGATTGTTCTCTCCACCAATTCTCTGGCAGCCTGAATCCTATCATGCGAAAACTCTTGGCCATGCTGGTTTATGACTACCTTCATCCCTTGCTCTTGCATACGCTGTGGGGTAACATCGTATTGATGGCTACCGTGCTTAAGGTGTTCGTATGGCCTATGGATATTGCGAAAGGAGGGAGTTTCATCCGCAGGAGGCTGTCCATTGTATATAGGTAATGTAGGCGTGGAAACGCCACTAGCCTGGATCTCGGCTGCGTTGTCCGCGGGCTTAGTAGAAGGCCGATTTGTAGTGGCAGGACCGCCGTTCACGTATGATGTCGGCAGGTGTGTGACCTTGTCAGCGGTGTCAACAGTAACATCCTCGTCGGTACCCACATGACTGGGTTTTGGGGAAGCACCCACACTATCATTTACAACCCGTACATTATCATAGGGGTAGAAGGTGTCTTGATCATCTGGATAATAAAAATCGTTGTTCAAATCTTCAACGCACTCCCGGTCATCCTGAACAACATAGTAAGGTTGCTGCGGTATATCTATACAGTCGGGAGCTAAATCGTAATAGATGTTGTTCAGAGGCTGGACATCGTCCCACCCCCTTGTGCTCCCTGACATGGAGCGTGCTGGAACTGAAAACCCATACTCAAATGAGCCCCTCATTCCTGCAGAATAATGTTTTCTTTTCATGGAATACTCTGTTTTTGGGAAGGCGCGGAGTAAAACACGATAGTTTTTTATAGTCAAAAATATTTTTCCACAGTTGCGGAGTTAATCCCTGCTATCCTGAGATCATTGATTGTCCATTAGCCGCACAACACTTAAAAAATCGCACCGGTTTTGCATCCTTCACTCGACCATGAAGGGCTAAACACACACGCATTACGCTGCCCCTCGTACAATACGAATGTCTTTCCCAAGTGAGTAAATTGGTTAATTCCTGTTACACAAGAAAGGCAACATGTCTTAACTTCACAAATTTTTAATCCCAAACCCATATCAATTTCCGACTTTTCAGAAAGCCAGGTATTACATGTCCGATAATACAGAGAGCCACAGCTTTAAATTATTTCCAACTCTCAAATATACAGCCACCTCAGATAAGGCTCATAATGAGCTGGCAGCTTGGGGAGCTGATGGAACAGGAAAAATTTTTCGGCCCCCAAGCGCGAGGTTCTTCTTCCACAACGGAATTTTGGTATACCAAGACCAGGAGGTAACAGTTGCCTTCCCTAAAAAGTACCAATATGTAGACCTGAAGAAGAGTACGGCAACCGCGGGCGAAGAATATAGCCTAACTCTTTGTGACGATGCGAAACTACCGGTTACCCAGCAAACATTCAAAGAGGTAACCAATATTGAAGACCTCCTGAAGCAGGCAGAACAAAGCGATGTTCCTCTAACAAACAGCCTGCAGAAACTGGAAAAAAGAACTAACTTCAATCCCCTGAAAGCTATTGAATCCCAACTGCCTGCCGATGTGCTCCGTGAAAACGCTAACGGCACCAAGGCTTTACAAATAAAACAATGGCTTGATGATGCTGCAACCCCTGGGCAAGCAGCAATATACCTTGAAGACCAACCAGAAAAAGTGGTTGCGCTACTGCCGCAAGACAAAATCAGGTTCCGTGTTTCTGAAGACAGCATCGCAATTGTATATACGCCACCTGAATATCCTTCAGTTGAGCAGACAATTTCATTACATCTAAAGGACATCTTCCAAGACGAAAGTCATCTCAACTATCTAGAAAGTGTGCTAGATTCACATCCGGTATACTTGCTTATCAGCAATAAAAGTCACAAAATATCAGAAAGTCTTTCTGATATTTCAGATGGAAAGGAAAGAACTTTTACACGGATCTATGACTATGACAAAGCAAAGGCCCTTCTTGCTCAGGTAGGGCTCATCGATTCGGAGCAAAACACATCCGAATCTACCTCCGTAATTGAGGGCGAATATGCGTTGGAATTGGGTATAACCAACGAGCTGCTGGGCGTTCAATCCGCGGGGAATTCATCTAGTAAAGTATACAAGACAACAGTCCTCACCGGCGTTGCCGAGTCTATTAAGATAGAACGAAATATAGGCGCCCCACATAAAACAATAGCGTTGATCGGCCATAACATTGGTTACGTTACCGTAACAGGAAAGGATCTTGTGGTGCCATATGACAGCGCCGTAATAAACAGATCAACAGACCTATTACAGGCTATAGCCAAGCAGTATTTTATATACTCACACCAAATTACAGACCCATCAACACCTGTTCCCGACGGCAACTATGGCTCGATCTCCATCGTAGACAATGGAAACGTAAACTGGAGCGAAGGTAAGGCACCAACACAACCGATAAAAGTAGGAAGTTATTCACTGGCCAAAAGCGCACTATTTTCTCTACCTATAGTACTGGTTCCAGAAAACCAAGTAGTGCAGATGCCCTGGATGTCATCAGAGCACATGAAAAAAGACGCAGGCACCGTTGTCAAAGAACCAGAAAGTCCTGTGGCACCGACAGCAGTATCTGACAGTGGAGCAACAGGTAGTGCAGGCGCCGAAGCGAAGGAACAATTGGAACCTAGTACACAAGTCAAAGGATCTGGTGGCGGGGCACACCCAGAGTCCGGGAGTAAAACGAATGAACCAGAACGTACAGCTGGCGATACAGGGCAACTCCCCCAAGTGAAAACAAGCCCTCCTGTCATACCTACACCACAAGGTAGAAGCAACGATGAAGATAACTCCCCTCAAGGAAGATCGCTAATAGGAACCGGAAGCCAGAGCGAAACATCCGAAGTCACTCGAGTACCCAGCAAAAAAGTCAACGATACTGAAAATTCTCCCCCAGAAGGTGACAAGTCTCCACCGCAAAGTCCTGTGGCACCGACAGCAGTATCTGACAGTGGAGCAACAGGTAGTGCAGGCGCCGAAGCGAAGGAACAATTGGAACCTAGTACACAAGTCAAAGGATCTGGTGGCGGGGCACACCCAGAGTCCGGGAGTAAAACGAATGAACCAGAACGTACAGCTGGCGATACAGGGCAACTCCCCCAAGTGAAAACAAGCCCTCCTGTCATACCTACACCACAAGGTAGAAGCAACGATGAAGATAACTCCCCTCAAGGAAGATCGCTAATAGGAACTGGAAGCCAGAGCGAAACATCCGGGAACAATGCCAAGGTGGCGGAATCGATAATTGGCCAAACAGCACAGTCGGAGCAGCCTACTGAAGGTATGAGACAGCCGAAAAAAACGAGCATAAGTCACGACACTACAACGCACAAAATCCGCAGAGAAGCAACGGGCCACGATGGGGACGGGACAACCCGGAACCAACAGCATCCCGTGGATAATATGCCTACTGATACTGGAAGTAGAAAATTCGAAAGCCCAGAAGATCTGAATAAATCTCTTTGTGGGTTTATCAACAATAGCAGCAGCGAATTGAACAGTAATCCAGAAATTGCGGAACGCTTTAAAGAATTGCCACCTTTGGGAGTTCTAACACCTGGCTCGATTATTCCAGCTCCAAAAATAAATGGCAATGAACCCCATCTTTACACTGCATCTATAAAATCACCTACTAAAGACGAAATATTACTTTCTTATCACAGATACTACTTCAAAAATGGTCAGCTTGTATGCGATACAGAGGGCTCTTCCTATTACATAGTCATACCTAAAGAATATCATTTCTTACGCTCATCACCTGAAACTACGTCCCAACATGGTGTTGGTATATTGTGTGACCAAGAAGGGAATTCATTACCGGTACAATCCCTATACGTTGTTGCGAAGGGTGATCCAGATGCGAATATGGTGCCTTATAAAACGCATTTTCCACTTGTCCATGATATTTCCCAAATAACTAACGCGCACTGGAGAGCAGCACCTGGTATTGAAAAGTTGGACACATCTCATACAGCGGGCGAGCACTTTAAACGTCCTGAAGTTAAGATTGTTGATAGGGAACAAATCGCTGTAATTGAACGATTAGCAGATGACAAAACTATCGGTAAGCTTAATGATCACGCTGCCGTTTTTATTTCAACGCCATCCGATCCGGCACATCCATACAAGCTGTCGATCAACGGTGAGGTCTCTCCCGTTAAGGGCCTAGGCCTTACGCCACAAAATGTCATGACCACGAAAGTGCTGGTAACGTCGGATAGGGATCTGAAGCTTTATAATATCCCATCTAAACACCATGGAACCCCATTAGTAAATACTGAAGCCGAAGCCGCAACATTTTTTTCCGCAATCGACGATATAATTCGCTCGGGGTCGACGACTATCAAGCCAATAGCAGCAAATGTGGTCTTCACGCCAAAAGATGCAGCAGGCAATTACAAACTGCTTATTATTGGCAGGGCAGGCATGCTTACTGTCCCCGAACTGCTGAAAAGAAATATTTATTTCTCCACTAAACTATCAGGACTCGTAATTAAGGACAAGAACGATCCGAACGGAGAAGTGCTATTAGCATTCCTAGATCCACTAGAAGGCACATATGACTTACGCTATAGAATGCCGATAGCAAAGAGTACTCAATGCCACGACGATGAGTACGTCCTAACTTTAGGCGATAAGATAATAAGCGCAAATTTTGGCAGTTTATATGTTCCAAAAGTTAGCAACGAACACTCATCAAAAACTGTTAATAGTGAACCGGTAGTACATGGTGGTGGAGACGGACATACACATGATACAAAAGTTCCTTTGAATGCACATGGTCCAACAAAGCTGTCTACAACAACGCCTAACCTCACACATGCTGCACCAGCGCAGGAAACCACCTTGCCTACGCACTTGACAACACCGGAAAGCAGCAGCTTCGATGCATACAAAGCGTCCTTCGTTTCACCTGTTGATCAAAACGGCACAAAGCCACTAAACGAACTGGAAATTATCCAAAGGCTAAAAGAATCCCCGGTCTTAGGAGTTCTTACCCCTGGAGCTATGTATGACATACCCAAGCTCAGCCAGGAGGATCCGGATATCTATGTGGCAGACTTCCAGCAACCGAGTATAACCAAACCGTTCATATCCCCTGATAGATATTATTTCGCAGGCGACCAGCTAATATGCGATACGGAAGGCGCCTCTTACCACATAGTCATTCCCAAAGAATATCACTACTTGAAGCAATCCCAACATTTTAGAAATGGTCATTACCTAGGAGAATTCTGCGATATATCTGGAAAGCCGCTTTCTACAGAATTGTTACATATAGTAAGAAAAGGAGCCTCTCCCACAGCGATGGAATCCTACACACAAGTTTTCCCAAAAGTGAAAAATCCTACACAGTTGATCGCAGTGGAATGGAAGGCACGGGAGCCAGGAGTACTCCTTGATCCACATGCAGTTGATGGCAGAAAATATGCTAATCATACCGTGAGTATTGTCGCAGAGGGACAAACTGCTGTGCTCAAGCGAGCCAGCAATGAGACGATAGGAAGATTAAATGACCAAGCTGCTACCTTTACTATAGAGGAACACGACGGTGTCAGCACCTACAAACTACATCTAAATGGCATAGAGAAACAGCTAAACATTGAGAACCCTCTGCCACCATATGAACATTCTTTAGCAAGCAATCTGTCACTTGTGATATCGAATGGAACTTTGAAGATTTTCTCTGCAGAGAAGCATTTTCCCAACGACCTTATTGTAGATTCCACAGAAAAGGCAATTCTGTTTAAAAATGCACTAGAAGATATCTTGTTGCACGGTCGCGCAAAGTTAGCGCCACCAATGGTGGCTAAGGTATCATTCGATATTAAGGGCATTCTTGATTATCAAAATGCAAATTTCGACCTTGAAATCGTTCACCATGGGAAAATGCTATATGAATTGCTATTCGAGAATAAGGAACTTTATTTTTCCACCCAACTATTGGGGCTGGTCACTAAAGATTCAAACGTTTCTCAAGCCGCCAACGGGCATGCTGAGGAGAGATTATTGGCATTCTTGAGTTTATATTCCCTTGACCACGGGAAAAACCTTAAGGGGTTGCCTGAAGTGAAAAGTTCGCCATGCCACCCAGGAGCATTTGCGCTCACTTTAGATGACACCACACTGCTGGGAATGAACCTTAGCCAATCACATATCTCTAGCACTGAACAATGTATACCACATGAGAACACCGGGGACTCCCAGGATAGGACACATACTGGACATGAAGGGGGTAGCAGCACCGCTGGACTACCCCACGCAGGAGAAAATACTCCCACATTTGACAGCGATAACAACCGTTATGTCCCTGGATACACAGCACCACCAACTTTTGGAGATGTGGGTCCTAGTGGTGGCAAAGTCCAACCGATTAACGCTAACTATGCCAGTGGAGATAATATTTTGAGCGATGAAGATCTGTGCAACTTGATAAGTAAAGACACTGCGAAGGCAAATAATAATCCTAAAATTGTAGAGCACTTAAAAACATGGACTGATACGGGCGTACTGGCTCCCGGCATCGCACTCAACATACCTAAGCTTAGCCTTAAAGATCCGGACATATACACCGCATCTATACAGGAGCATTCCGGAGAGAAAACTTTTATCCCTCCTTATAGGTACTATTTCAAAAATGACCTACTGCTTTGCGATACTGATGGCGCCGCTTATTACATAGTAATACCCAAGGAATATCACTACCTTAAGCAGTCGCCACAACATTTGAGGAATCACCATTACTTTGGGGAATTCTGCGATAAATGGGGAAACCCACTCTCAACAAAATCTTTGCATGTGATAAAAAAAGGTGACCCTTCGGGAACGCTTGTGTCTTACGAAGAACTTTTACCAAGTGCTGAAAAAATACCGCAGCTGATTTCCGTAGAATGGAAGTCATTAGGCCAAAAAGAACCAGCATTCCCAACTATTAGTGGAGTGGTATCACAGAATCCTGCCGTTGAAATCATTGCAGAGGGAGAAATTGCAACACTGAAAGGACTTGTTGGAGGAGAGACTATAGGCAAACTCAACGACCATGCCGCAACTTTTGCAGTGGTATCACATGATTCTGTAAATCCCTACAAGCTATTTTTGAATGGCCAAGAATTCGACATTGAATGTTCTACGCCACCATCTAATAAGCTACGCAAAGCTCTGCTGCTCGCGGTATCAGACGGGATTTTGAAGATTTACTCGGATAGCAATAAACATATCCCCCACGCCGCGGTGATAGATACGGAAGCTGGCGCAGAACTGCTCAGCGCTGCGGTAAATTACGTCCTCCAATTTGGATCCACCAAACTGCCAAATATGACGGCACTGGTGGCCTTAGAACAGAGAGCTGATTCACCCCAAGATTTCGATTTGCAATTCTTGCACAATGGCAAACCCATTGTGAAGTCATTCTGCGGGGGAAGGGAGCTGCATTTTTCCACCAAATACCTGGGGCTCGTTTCTAGAGATCCCAGTAGTCCCACCGAAGAAAAACTAGTAGCATTCCTAAATTTACCTCCGGCACCGGAAGACAAAATAGTGTCAGGGTTACCTGGAGTAAAAAGTGCGCCTTGCAATGCTGAGTTACTTGTGCTCACCATAGGGGATAGAGTTCTAAGTGCAAACTTTAGCAAGTCATACATCCCCGAAGACAATGGACATAAAGAAGAACAAGACACCTCTGCAACCGGCCCTATAGCGCTCCATACCCATCACGTTCATTATAACAATGTAGCCGGCTCAAATGCTGACCAGTACTTTTCTTCGGCCAATACATTTGGGGGCAGCGGGTTAGAAAGAGATTCACGGAGGCCGGGAACCGCAGAGCAGGTTGCTCACACATCTCAAGAGACGGCAATTACTGAACAAACAAATAATGTCTTTGCCTCGATGAAATTGGGGCTGGGAAAAATAATTAGCGCCAACCATGTCCCGGGAAAGACCTTATACGCAGCACAGGGATCTTTATTGCACAAGAATGATAACCATGTTTCAGTAAAGACCGTGTCTTTGCCTGTCCCCACATACATCTCGACTCACAAAGGAATTTTGCTAACTCAAAACAACCAAAATTTCTCCCTGGAATTGGCTCCTCATCACAGGTATTTGATCGTCCAAAACTTTAACGATGTTTATGAGCTATTTCCCTGCAATGCATCAGGCACGCCGCTCAGAGGGGAAAATTTTGAATATGGTAAGCAATTTTGTGGCGACAATGAAGGATGTTCTCTGTTCAAGGATGGAAAACAAAGCAACTATGATTACCGCAATAGCACGGATTATCCGAAAAAGGTCAACATAGGTACCAACTATCTGTCCTTCGAGCATAAGGTTCTCAAAGAATCGGAACTACGCGACTTGTTCAAAGAACTTTACTACACAAGCATTAAAAATGGTAAGCAACCCATACTAAAACTCTTGAACCCTGGGCACTTCTCTCTAGTACCCCACCTTAAACCCGCTGATGAAACGCATGTATACAGTGGCCCCGTGGGAATTACTAAGCCATCAATCATGTTTGCAGTACATGACAATCAAAAAGCTTTTGAAGTAATCGTGACCTCCAAAGATGGCGACTCCCACTCAACACAAGTGGATATAACCAGCGGAAGACTTCTAGGAAGCCTACAAGAAGCTAGAAAGACTGCCCTGGATCGGGAACCGCTATATCTCATCACCGATGGAGAAACCGTTCTGTTCTCCACTGATCCCCATGGCATGAAGGCAGTAAACACACTAAGTCCTTATATTAAAACTGTGCTGGACACAGCATTCGGTATGGCAAAACCCCTACAGCCTTCACAGTTATACGAGGGAAATTTCTACGTATTCAGGGTGGTGCCCATTGCAAAATATGAGCACGGAATGCAGGGAATGGGCATCCAAATGCATGATCAGATAATTGAGATTCCCCTGACCCCCACACAGAGAAATGGGCATATTTGGGGATTCGCAGAATCCGACCCATGCAAGATAGAACACAGGCTGCAAGACGGTCACAAAATCGTGCAGCATTATGAGATGCCCAAGTTACAACGCGAAGTGCTAAAAGAGTTCATATCGAACAATATCAAGCTAGTGCTGGAACACAGTGATGACCACCTCTCTCCAACTATGGCCGTGCATGTTGGACAACATACTGCCATAAAATACGACGGCACGGTACATGACATTGCTCAGGCAAATGAGTCCCAAGAAGTTAAAAATTTCGCACAGGAATTTCTGCAGGAGCTGCATAATCAATATATAATCCGCAGTAGACACGAAAACGCTTCAGGGCAACTACCGATCACACAATTGGATGTAATCCAGCTAACGCAAGACTTTGCACCTTCGAGAGATATGAAGAGCTTTATGACCCTTCATAGCAGCCCAGTGGGGGACGAAGACAATAGTGATTATGACCACTTGTATATCGATGCGCAGTCCTCTTGGACCACATCGCACCGTTTTCCACGTAGTGTCTTTTACTTCCGAGATGATAATAAGTTGGCAGTTACCACCCCTGATCAACCTGAAGTGGTATTTGACGATAAATATAGATTTTTCAAGGTAACCCAGGGCAAAAACGCCGATAAGGTTTCTCTTGCGCTGTGCGATCAGGAGGGAAACGAAGCTTCACGTGCCCCACTGCTAGATAGCAGGAATGTGCTATTCGATGTATCCCTAGGTGAAAATAATCCACTAGATTTGTTTAGAGCTTCGTCAGGAAAGGTCATCTTCGAGCTACGGCAAGGAGTAAAGGAGATGGTCTACTCACCCACAAGAGTAGAGTTGCTGCCCACTCATGAAAGTCCATTTAGTGGCACACACGGTAACACAGCGCTTGCCCATCTTAATACTGTAGGCATGTATCTGGATTGGGATACAAACGAAGGGAAAATATCACTTCAGTATATGAATCCTCTTGCCCTGGTTGGCACCAACCCTAGACTTGAAATAGACCTGCTAGCCAACAGCTGGATTCAAGCCCCTAAAATAGCAATGGAGGCTGCAAGCAAGGCAACTCCCTTGTATCTTACTATTTCCGATGGCAAAACTGCATTCACTACATATGAGAACGCAAAAGATTCGGACATGCGCCAGGATGAATCATTCCTGGAATTCTTAAAAACCATACTGGTCCTCCCCGAGGATGGCCGAAAAACTACGCTATTGCTTACCCTAGATGCACCACTGAAGGAAACTTCCACAAAAATACCATTCCTCATCACTCCTCTGAACGGTGACGTGAGTCTAATTGACCCTGAGTATAAATCCACTACCCCCAGGCTGTTTTTAGAACTGGGTGGCTTCAGCGTTGCGTATGATTCTAATAACGTCATACAATGCGTCTCCAGACCTACGCAGTGGGCAAAACAAATTGTGGGTGCAATACTACCAGTGGCGTTTGTGCTAGAGGCTCCAGATGATGACGCAGGAAAACCCGCTAAGCTCACTAACAAATTTAATCACTTGTCAATCAATGCGGGCGAACTAGGTGAAACAATTGCGAATGACTTGAAGTTTTATAGCATGCCAATTGACCTTGCGGTAAACGGCAATGAGACACACAACATTGGCGAATACGCCTATGAAAAATTAACAGCCGCTACTGATGCAACTAAAACTCACGCCAGTAGAAGAGACTTATCTACAAATCATGACCACACGCCGGAACCGCAAAACGATGGCACACCAGAACAGGCACCTGTCAAGCCTAAAGCTCATGTCCAACACCCCCAATACCCTGGAAACAAGCCAGCAGCTGGTGACGCATTGAATCATCTACCGGCCCCAGGAGATGATAGATCCTTCAACTTTGAAGAGTGGTCACTGACAAGCAAGCTACACAATCTTCATGTAGATCGTCCTGAAGCTCCTGATAGGGATTATGAACTGTGGGTTCGGGCAACGCGGAGTGAAATGCACACTTTCTATGAAAACGTTGACATCAAGTACCGAAGCGATGGTTTTTCTTACCATGAGGCCATGAACCTCTACGAGGGAATAGTGGTAGAGTCGTGCGGAAGATATACGTTCCCCGTGCAGCTTGGTACAGTAGACAACGACGGTAATGTCAAAATAGGAAACCACGAATACGGCCAACTGGCAGATCTGGACAAGATGTTCACCCCACAAGGGTAAGCACTCTCCCCCACAATGGCTAAAGTATTAAGGCTAAGTACAGCGCAGAGACCCCGCCCTATGTGGAGGCAAGCGGGGTCGAACCGCTGACCTTCTGTGTGCAAAACAGATGCTCTACCAACTGAGCTATGCCCCCAGAACAAGCCACGAGGCTAGCATAAGCACTTAGCTAACTCAAGAAAAATATCTCCTCACCTACTAGTGTCTTCTTTCAGTCTCTCAACTACGCTGCTGAAATCGTCTGCGTAGCTAAAATCCATATAAACAGAAACAAATCTTATGTACGCCACCTTATCGAGAGACAAAAGTTTCTCTTTCACTATTTCCCCTATAACCCGGGTGGGAATGATGTTTTCCTTGACGGATTCAAACTTGTAAAAAACCTTGCTGAGAACCATGTTGATCTGCGCCTGTGAAATAGGTCGCTTGTTTGTAGCAAGCATTATTGATGTAAGTAGCTTTTGCTTGTCAAAAGGCTCAACTCTTCCGTCCTTTTTAAGAACCATTATGGGCTTGAGCAACAATTCTTCCAGGGTAGTAAACCTGGAGTTGCAAACCTCGCACAATCTACGCCTTCGGACCGACATATTATCGTCGGAATGCCTAGAGTTTTTCACTCTAGTATCTGCACTGTTACAAAACGGACATCTCATAAACTTAATTCCAGCTAAGAACTTCTGCCAACAACATACAGATAGATAGTTAGCAATTGTGTTTCATATCATAGACCTTATAATTGAGCAACGTACGAGAGACAGGATTTTATGGGAGTTCGCGCATTTCTCCTGCGTAAGCTTGGGGCATTCCTGAAAACAAGGAGGGCTTCCTGCCTGTATAGGGACTACTTGGGCAACGCCTACTACTCAAAAGTGGTAAATGGGAAAGAACGGAGATGGGTAGTATGTGGAGACAAAGTGGACCCATCGATGATCCCAGCAAGCTGCCATTTATGGCTGCACTACACAAGCGACGAGTTGTTGCCCAGCAGTAAGGAGACGCACTTGCCAAATTGTACAGGAACCGAACGTGCTTACCATCCTCACAAAAGATAAACGCGTGGCATGGGTAATCTATGTAAACCGGTCCTTAATCATGTAGGTGCACAATGTACGGCTGAAAGGTAGAACCTATACGTGATCTCAAGGATCCGTGCTATGCGTGGGGGCTTTGCCATATACGCGGTGATGTTAGTTCTGCGTATGGCTTAATTTTAAATTGCAGTCGACTAATGGGTTTGTATGTCCAAATACAGTATAATTGAAGTAGTAGTTGGCATTTTCGCCACCATTGCCGTTATAGCCTTGGGTGGCATTATGATAAACAGACTTACAAACACTGGCGGCTTTTACAACCGCTGCATAAGCATTTCAGCTGCATTCTCAGACGTTGATGGGCTCACAGTTGGCAGCGATGTAAGAATAGCAGGCGTCAGGGTGGGGAGTGTCACTTCCCTACGCTTAGATCAAGACAACACCCCCATAGTAGAAATGTGCATACAGAAGCATTTGCTGTTACCAGTTGATAGCTCAGCATCGATCACCTACTCTGATCTGTTTGGTCGCAGATACGTAGATATAGTCCCAGGAGGAGAAGATGAAATGCTCTCGGGAGGAGCTTTTATCGCGCATACAAGTTCGTCCACAAGTATCCGCAAGATACTAGATAAGGTCGTAGATACCGCGCTTAGCGGCAAGTTTTAGTGCAATTGTGCGTGAACTTTCAGCGTTCCCCGTGTTGCACTCGACTGTTAGCTTACGGTGCATACCGACACTTGATACTCTTCATGACAAGTGCGCACATGTCATTTGGTCTGTTACTCGGCAGTTCTATGCACATGCATCACGCATCTTAACACCTGCAAGCTGAAAGGAGCCGTGTAGTCTTCGATCATTAAGACGATGCCATCCGACCGCACCTTTGCGCGCAAGGTAAAATTGTTTATACCCGACTACAAGAGTACAATTTTTTATACTCAGCTTTATTTTGGCCAAAAAAACCTGTCCAACACCGAGATATGGCAAAAGCCTATAAAAACACTTACCAGGCTTCCACTGGCTAAAAATATAGCAGTTCCATTACGCTGATACTCTGTTTCAAAGCTTTACTCCATGGTCTTGTTCTATCAAGAAGTCTAATATCCTAAGCACAATCCCGGCCTGAAGGCAAATTGCTAACAAGACGTAGTGCTGGAATACTTGCCTATACTCGCGGGACATTGCGGTTTACATTAAAGGCTATTTGCCGTAGAATGCTGCCGGTGTGTTATGTGCGGAAATACTTAAAAGTTGGTAGCTGGGGCTTGTGGTCCAGTGCGTTGATGGCGACATGTTTGCTAGAACGGGTTTGAGCGATGTTTGACCTTTACGGCGTGATTTGTGCATCACTTTTCGGAGTAGCCCTGTATGTTGTTATCACCAAGCTGATGGATTTGGTACATCAGCTTAAGAAAAAGAAAAAAGCACGCAGTGCTAAGATTGAATGCAATACCAAATCTGCTGCGGCGCATGACGCAAATTCAAAGGGATCGGCGCCACCAAAACGCTTGGTATCCGCCTACGCAAAACAGACAAAAAAGTTTCAGGTGGGGGTCGATGCTGTCGATCAGGTGTTTCCAGGCGCGAAAGGAAGAAAGCGCTAAATGGGCACGTGGCCTGTTCAGGAGGATAGAGCTTCCCCTGCTCTACAGTTCGCCATTTTCTCTAAGAGAGTATAAGATCCGTAACCGCTGGCGCAGAAAACCTCGGTAAGATGTGCTGCATGCGTAATGGAAGGAGAGAGGCGATATAAACCGCAGCGGTATTCTAAAGGATGAAATAACCTCAACAAACTGAAACTGCAGTAAGAAAAGCAACACCGGCTCAGTCACATGTAAGTTACAATTACTCAATGCAATGTTCCTTCCAGCTACTCTGAACAAAAAAGAGAAACGTAGCAACATGAACAGACGGAGATCGTCACCTCTATAGCATGAGTAATGGCAAAACTCGATCCCAAATGCAAAAATATTTGCGCAGCTCCCGCACCTGGAAAAACGCTAGCCTACCCGGCAATAAAATTTCATATTTATTCCATAGATTCGTGGCAATTTCTTCAGTGACAGTACCCGCTGCGCCATCACAGAAGTTGCCTCATGGTGCCAAGAAAAGAAAGTACCTGAACCCGAGTTAATTACCCCATCAGTTGTGAGTCCGCAGGACCGGAAATGAGGTCATGCGCTATTTGCTCGGTTATTGAGGTTAACGGAACCGGGTAAGCACCAACCGCCAATCCTAAGCATGCCATTAACCATATACACAGAACCATAGCCTTTGGCGTTTCAATGGATATATCGTTGGCACACCCGTCTACCATTCTGGGCGCAAAGTACAAATACTCCACCATCTTCCATGTGTATAATACGGAACATACAGACCCCATAGACAGAGCCATCAACCCCACCCATGCTTGGGCACTGGCAAATGAACTTAGCATATGCCATTTGGCTACAAATCCAAGAGTGGGGGGCATCCCAACAAGACTCAGCGACAATAGAACGTATGCAGATGCAATGTTCGGCATCACCCTGCTGAGACTTAGACACTTACCAACATCCCCTCTTCCAAAGTGGTAAGATATCCCTCCTGAGACCATAAATAACGCAGATTTAACCACGCTGTGATTCACCATATATGCCAAAGCTGCAGCCAACCCCGCATACGTATTTAGCCCTACAGCGTACATTATGCACCCGATGTTCGCCACACTGGAGTATGCAAGCACATCCTTAATGTCCTTGCTAATGACAGCAAATACCGATGCTGCAACAGTTGCTAAAGCTGCCAAAGCTAACAAAATCTTCCCAAATGGTAATACAGAGAAAACTATTTGCTCCCCAAACACCCCATATATAACCCTAATCACCAGGTATATCATTACCTTGGTTGCAGTCCCCGATAGAAATACAGCAATAAAAGCTGGTGATGTTGCATAAGCTCGCACCAACCACCCATGGAAAGGGTACAACGCAGCCTTCATCACAAGGCCGAGCATTACAAAAAATATACCCGCGTATACAGTTTTATCCATTGGAACCACTTGTAATATGGAAAACATATTACCCATGTTCAGTGTCCCGGTGGCCGCGTATAAAAACCCAATGCCCAGGAGGTAAAATGTGGCACCCACAGTACCGATTACTAGGTATTCAAACGCCGAAACTAATGAGCCCTTATACCCGCCCATAGCGACTAACACGTATGCGGTAATTGATGATATCTCCAAAAATACATACACGTTAAAGGCATCATTAGACACCAAGATACCTAACAGACCGGTAAGTGATAGCAAAAATGTTGCATAAAATTTTGGAACTTTTTCAGTAGAGATTTCCTTGCGGCTAGGATAAACGCCATAAATGGCGCTCATGAGACCTATGAAATTCACCAACAACACTAGAGTGGCACTGAGCAAATCCACCCGCAGTTCTATACCATAGTTAGTGCTCCACCCTCCTACTCTGTATACAACAGGCGCTCCAAAGTAAACTTCACAGAACAGCAACAGCGCAACAAAAAATGAGCACGCAACCGCACCACAGGCAAAAACCTGCACGGTAGAGACCCTGCAACGCAACAAGGAACAAACGACTGCAGACAGCAATGGAACCACCACCTGCAACATCACCAAATTATCTCTTACAGCCGAAAGCACACGTTCCTTTCATGGGTCACCAGCACTCAGCAGTTATACTGAATATGCAAAAATTTCACAATATTTCTTTGGAGTGCAAACAGCTTGTTCAGTAGCCTAATAAAAACACATGCCATGGAAGTTGCAGCACACACAACATTACATCAAGGATTAAACTCCAAGTTAGTCTCCAATAGATGCCCTTGGCACACATTACGTACGCAATGCTCCCGTATATTGCACTAAAAACGCCACTGCCACGTAAAGAGGAGGACTGGTTCCATTTGCAGCCTCATAAAGGAACCCGCAGCCCGTATACGGGTCCTGTTGTCACACGACAAGTGCTATAGGCAAGGCGATCTGCGCACCAAACTCAACAACACCCACACCAATACGTTGATTATGCTCTTTTGCCCTATGGACTACCGATTTTCCCTAACGATATCGTAAAGCCTGTCTATGTCAAAAGTAGGATTAGGCTGCCATAAATACCCTTGCATCGTCATGTCTATGTTTCTGGCACCACTTCTTCCCCCCGGAGGTATAAAAGTGAACCTGCATAGTGACTTCAGGGTAAACTGAGGAACCATAAAGTGAACCGATGCTCCGCCTACTGCACTTTTTATTCTAAACTGCACCGTAGACGCAGCCGCACCACGATCAATGGTCATGTCTCCATCAAACTTTTCAAAAACCGTGTTCCCACGGTACATATAAACCCGGGATAGCGCCGCAATCTCAGACTTGTTTTCCGCGTGGAACAGATCTGTGATAAACCCGTTGAAGTCGACTCCCTTAACGTTCAGCATCCTCGCTGCAAACTTAAGCTTTCCCTTGACCGCGTTAGCCCATTCCAGCATGTCCCTGCCCTGAGTCTGCAAGCTGCCACTCACACTTACATTGCCAGAGAACCCTTCCTTAGCGCCGGGCTCGCCACCTATAGCAACATTAGTCGCCGATACTATCAACGACGCTGAAGATACCTCACCCATGCCCACATTACCACTTACTTTGACTTCGCCTTTCCCTTGCTTAAAGCTCAAGTCATCTATGGACATCACGCCCTCTTTCAGCTTTGAGGTCAAAACAAAATCTTTCAAAACCCTGCTGCCAAAAGTCAAGCTACCAACCTTAACGCTCACGCTACCATCTATGCCTTCTAAACTCGACAGATCTATAGGTTGCTTGGACCACGTTAACCTCGGCATTCCACCCCTATCGTCCTGGCCTTCATCCCCACCTGTTGCAGTTTCTGAACTTCGTAGCAACAGCCGCGGAATCCACATATGCTCTGAGCTGTACCTATCGCCGTGGAGGCTTAATAAAATCTTTGGTCTCAGACCCTGACTACTCAGAGAAACTCTAGCAAAACCGGTCAGAGAGGAAAGAGCATTGCTACTGTCAACAGCAGAGAAATTTATCTTTTCAATACTCATCCTACGATTAGAAATATTGGCTAGAAAACTGAGCTCATCGATCAAATGAGATCCCAGAGTAAAGTCGCGAAACCGAATATTAAGCTGTACTGGAACCGCTATACTTCTTAGCCAGTTAAAGCTGGTTAAGTCGCGTTTTATGTCAAAATTCTCGACATTATAGCCACCAGTCGAAAATCCACTGACTGTCAAAGCTCCAACAACACTGCTGCCACGATGCCCATACTTGTACTTAAGGTTGGCAACCACCCTTGTATTGTTTGATGCTAGCTTTATGTCAGGAAGGGCGACAACCCTGGGTGCCATGTATAAGTTACTTACCAGGACAAAGCTACCCGACTTTAGCCGTTGTTTCGCGTCAGGTCGAATAGGAGTTACCCAGCTGAGCAGAGTATCAATATCGTCGCCCGTAGCGTTAATAGTTCCCACAAACCTGGGAATTGCATCGTTATCAGAATGTACCGCGCTGCCACTGATCCGCAAAACGTTATTCTTGCCCGGCAGATCAAGTAGGAGTTGGTCTATCGCAATTTTTCCATTATCAACAGAAGCTCTAGCCACCAGGTTCTGCGACATCCCCCCACGGTAGCGTATTTCTTTTATCAGCAAGTCTATGTCTACGGACACAACACCTTTAAGGAAATGAGGTCCCGCGCCACTCCCTGCATGAGCTGAACGGTACTCAACATTCTGTACATCCTGGCGATAAAGAGTATCAAGATCTATAGATGAGAATACTAGCTTTGCATCACACCCACCAGCTCCCCTGCATGTTGCACTGGCTTGCCCCGACAGACTATCGCTTTTTATTTCTAGGTTACTAAGCTCCAAGCCATGTTCCTCTGTCCTTTTGGCACGCGCAGTAACCGACATTGCTTCCTTAGAGTTGATATCCCCCAACACGTCAACTCCAGTGGCCAAGGCAATAACCTGGGCGAACTCTGAAAGATCAGCGGTTCTGGCATCTAGAATCCATTCAGAGCTGCCAAACGGGTCGCTTACACCTTGTTGAACTGCCTGCCCCTTGCCGGAAAGTACCACCCTGCTGGAGGCAGAACTCAACTCTACTTCAGCCGAGCTACGCTGATCTGACGGCAACGTCAGTTTAGATATAAGGTTATATTTCCCGCTACCTATTCTCAGCTCAGCATCAGACGAATAATACCCGTCTTTAGTTCTTATGTGTCCACGCTTAATGTAGACAGCATTCCTTGGTGTGGGATCGCTTGCCCTATTTGTGCTGATTACCGCATCATGTAGTGTTACCTTGCCCACGCCACCCGCAGCTTGCGATGATACTATGTGAGCAAAGCTATTTACATCGGTACGTAGCCCATGCAATTCCACAGACTTTACTTTCGGAACACCCAAAATTAACGACATAAAGGATAGGTTTAGCTCCACCTTCTCTACTGATACCTGCCCATGACACCCCTTAGCTTCCGCATCACACTCCACATACAGATTATTGACCATGAGCCTAGGCGGAATAAACCCGCCCTTTATGTTTCCCACAGTTTTGACCGAGGAACCACTGCCCTTCAAGGAAACCCCAAGCTGCTCAAAAGCATAACCCTCATAGAGGGCGTTCCAGTTTACTAGGTGCGGAACAATCCCTAGGGCAGCGATCGCAATTATAACGACACCCAACAAACCACCCAGGAATTTCGTCATCGGTACACCCCACATGTCCCCCCACTATATTCACCAACAATATTAAGAATATATAAAAACACCTAGCAAAAGGTGCCGATGCTGAGACATGCGTCTGCCCAGGAACAGGAGCTTGCAAGACAACGAATAAAGATACATTGACTCACCTACACCACCTGGTCAGACGGCGCCCAACAATGGAGATGAACTGCCGTCCAAAGACTAGGTCTATTAGCAGAGTTAAGCGAGGTTATACAAAGTAGCGAGCAAAGCCTGGCTCAGGATTTCTGATACCGACGCCGTCATATGCACTATCTGCACGGGCTTTTCCAGACCCATAAGAATTGGCCCCATCACTGTCACTCCCCCAACTTCCTGCAGCAGTTTTGAGGAAATGCTCGCACTGCACAAGCTGGGCATTACCAGTACATTCGCTGGCTCTTTTATCCTATTAAAGGGATATAGCGACAAAGACTCCTGCTTCAGCGCTACGTCAATAGACATCTCCCCGTCGTAAGCAAAACCAACACCCATGACGTCCATAATACGCATGCATTCCTTGATTCTGGCTGCTTCCTGCTGCGAGTGACTACCAAAATTGGAAAATGATACAAAAGCCACCCTGGGCTCATGCCCCATGCGCCTAGCAGCCGTTGCAGCAGTCACCGCAATATCAGCCAACTCAGATGCTGTCGGAAACTCATTAACTGCGGTATCAGCAATGAATAAAGTGCGCTCTTCACTAGTGATAACTGACAAGCCAATTACAGCGCCATTGCTAGTCCCAACAACCTTCCTGACATCGGCAAGAGATTCCCTATATCCTCTGGTAACACCCGTAACCATGATGTCACCATCACCACACGCCAGCATGCACGCTGCGAATACGTTCCTGTCTGTTTTAACGTCACGAACACACCTACGGTGCAGATAACCATCCCGTTGCAGCTTGCCATATAGGTACTCGATGTACAAGTCATTGCGCGTTGACATTGCAGCATTGGCGATTTCAATGCCATCAAAGCTATCAACACCGATTAGTTCAAGCCCATCTTTTACCTTATCCGCCCTGCCCACAAGGATGGGAGTTCCGTATCCTTGGCTTTTCCACTGCAACGCTGCCTTAATAACCCTTACTTCCTCCCCCTCCGAAAATATCACACGCTTAGGCGTGCTTTGCACTGATCCATACATAATGTTCAAGACGTTGGCAGTCGCGGATACCTTTGAGCTCAATTTTCGGGCATATTTATCCCAATCATCAATGAGCATTCTGGCCACCCCAGAATCGATCGCAGCCTTAGCTGCCGCAGGGGACACCACAGATATCAACCTAGGATCGAAAGGAGTAGGAATTATGTATTCCTTACCATACCTCATTCCACGGCCACCGTAAGCATCAAGAACCTCATCGCTTACTACCTCTCGCGCCAACATAGCTATAGCTTTGGCAACTGCAAGCTTCATTTCGTTGTTTACAGATCTAGCCCGCACGTCTAAAGCTCCCCTGAAAATGTAAGGAAAGCCCATCACATTGTTTACTTGGTTGCAGTAGTCCGACCTACCGGTTGCTATAATAGCATCCGGCCTAACTTCTCTAGCAAACTCCGGATCCACTTCTGGGTATGGATTTGCCAGCGCAAAGATGATGGGCTCCTTGTTCATCGACAACAACATTTCCCGACTTAACACATCGCGGACTGATAGGCCGATAAATATATCAGCACCCTTCACCGCATCTTTCAGGTCCCGATCACTGGTCTCAACCGCATGCTTTAATTTCCACTTATTGACCCCTAACTGACGCCCCTTGAAGATCACACCATTCTGATCACACATGAAAACGTTGTCGTGTGGTATGCCCACAAACTTCAGCATCTCTGCACAGGCTATACCTGCCGCCCCCGCACCATTAATAACGACTTTTACGTCCTTAAAGTTCCGCCCAGTGATGTCCAAGGCATTGATGATTCCCGCTAAAACGATGATCGCAGTCCCATGCTGATCATCATGAAACACAGGAATATCCATTAACTCGCCAAGTCGCCTTTCTATGTCAAAGCACTCCGGCGCCCGGATATCTTCGAGATTAATTCCACCCCAGCTATGGCCTAGATGCTTAACTGCATTAATAAACTCCTCAACATCCTGCGTGTCTACCTCTATGTCTACAGCATCAATGTCAGCAAACCGCTTGAATAGTACAGCCTTACCTTCCATCACGGGCTTTGAAGCCGCTGGACCTATATTACCCAATCCCAAAACAGCAGTGCCGTTTGATATCACAGCAACATAGTTTCCCTTTGCTGTGTACTCATAAATGCTATCAGGATCGTCCGCTATTTTTAGGCACGGGGCCGCAACACCTGGGGAATACGCCAATGACAAATCATTTTGCGTCATTAAGGGCTTAGTAGGTAGCAAAGAGACCTTGCCTGGTTTTCTCATGCAGTGAAATTCCAGTGCCTCAACATCTTTTTCTGAAAGACCGCTCATATCGAACTTGGGAGCAAGATAAACGATCAGAGAGCGTATACACATTGAATATTTTGCGCAACTGTTTAATAAAAAGGCACGGAGATAATGAACACATTACAACTGACAGACCACGCAACTAAAAACAAGTGCTTCGAAGACTGATTTACCGCGTTACACACTCAAAGGTGACTCTGGCATTTCAGTATTCTTACAAACAAGGCACGGCACGATGAGGTTACAGCATCGATAATTGCCGAGTGGAAGCGCACTCCACACCAAAGCATTTCTATACCTTCTGGTAAATATACTTCTGTATTTACCGTGAAATATACATAGACTAGACTATGGGAGCCCGTTTATTAGGAGTGATTTCCGTGAACTACACGTTGGAATTGCATGATGTTGGCCAACACTACGCAGAACATAACGCCACAGTTTTTGCTGGGGTTAACTTAAAAATAGCACAGGGGGAGTTTGTGGCGTTGATCGGGAATTCTGGAGCTGGGAAAAGCACCCTACTACACATAGCAGGATTGCTACAGGTACCTACACATGGCACGGTATTGATAAATAATGTTAGGTGCTCACCTGCGAAAGATGCCATTAGAACCAAAATTCGGCGTGCTAACCTGGGATTTGTGTACCAGTCGCCTAATTTGCTCCACGAGTTGAATGTCTTGGAAAACGTTATGCTTCCGCTGAGAATTCTTGGACAGAGCACTAAAAAAGCTCACATTGAGGCATCAGCAATTTTACAAGAACTTGGGCTTGAACACAAAATGCTACACCAAATTTCCTGCCTCTCCGGGGGCGAAAAACAGCGCGTTGCACTTGCGCGCGCTCTGGTAAACAGACCATGTCTGCTACTCGCTGACGAGCCCACAGGAAGCTTGGACCCTTCAACCTCTGATGCCGTTTTTTCCGTGATGTATAATAGCGTCAAAACGAGAAACCTGTCAGCATTGGTGGTAACCCATAACCACTTACTAGCCAACAAGTCCGACATTTTACTGTCTCTTCAGAATGGAAAGCTAGCGAAACTGTAGGAACCAAAGGCACAAATGTCTTCGTACGGCGTCTACAAACTGAAACAGAGACTTACACCGCGACTACCGCAAAATAGGCCGTGCGCACAGCGCAGCCTGGTGGCACACGTGTTTTGAACTGAACATTTGTTTACTTAATGTTCGATAGCGGGTGAAATTCCTCAATCGCTTCCTTGAGCTTTTCCCTGGCTACGTGAGTGTATATCTGAGTTGTGGAAAGATTAACGTGCCCGAGCATTTTTTGTATGAACACTATGTTTGACCCGTTGTTCAGGAGGTGCGTTGCAAACGAATGTCGAAACTTATGAGGTGAGATCTTATCCCGGTCTACCCCGGCATTTTGTGCTAAGAGCTTCAATAACTGCCCTACTCTTTGCCGGCTTATGTGGCTGTCATACCTCGAACCAGGAAATAACCACCTGGATTCCGTCCTCCCCCGCGCAATAAAACACTTTCTCACTGCAAGATAGTCGCAGATACTGTCCATAGCAATATCGCTGAAAAGAACCAACCTCTCTCTTCCCCCTTTGCCTCTGATAACAATGTGCCCGACATCTCCATCGCGCGCACGCAGCATGGCGTCCACTTCATGGAATTTCAAACTCACAAGCTCAGAAACGCGGATACCCGAGGAGTACAAGATGTTGACCATGGCAGTAATCCGCTTTCCTTCACCGGTGCCATCTTGTTGTGCAACCGCTGAAAGACGCTCTATGTCCGACTCAGAAATCGACTGCGGTAGTGAGCGTCCCAACTTGTACGAGTCCAGGTTAAGAGATGGGTCACTTGCGACCAGGCGGTCACTGTGCAGAAACCCATACAATCTCCTAATGGCAGAAATTCTCCTGGCCACGGTGGACGCTTTGTGTCCCTTTTTGCTCAGATATCGAATATACGTGCGCAAATCGTCAGAACTTGCATCAACTATTCTAACGCCACGCCGCTTTAAAAACGCACCTAGGTTCTGGAGGTCGCACCTATAGTTATAGCTGGTGTTCTCCGAAACGCCCTTAACTGAAACCAAAAACTCCAAAAAAGCACTTATACAGCGATTATCTTTCACTTTGCGCCATAAGGAATCACTAGACTTACCTATACCCCAGCACCGCGACCAGTACCAAGTATAAAAACATGATACACAGAACTCTTTAATAAAGTACTGTTAAACACAAACACGAAATTACTCCTCAAGGTTAACTTGTACACACCAAAACTTATCTTCGACGCGCCAATTTAAAACATTGTTGATGCCATCCGAACAACCCTTGATAGCAACCCAATTACACATGTGCGTCCATGAACACAAGTTTCAGGACTAAATAAGCCCAGTGCCGTTAACAATTTCTTGACCACGCACCAGGAATATCGTAGCATGCGACGATGTTGTTTGACCTCTTGCCTTATGTTTTTGGTAGCAGTACAGGTGTTTTTGGCGCTTTTGTTGGTGCTTTTGGTTCTGCTGCAGTCACCTGAATCGGGGAGCATAGGGGGTTTTGACGGAGCTCAGTGTAATCTGGGATCTGTGTTCAGTAAGGGGGCACCTTCGACGTTAATAGCAAGGCTCACTGCCTTTGTCGCTGCTGTGTTTATAATCAATACTCTGCTTCTCGTGGGCACGGGCTCTAAGAATGCCCGCGAAGTGGATATAACAGGCGGCGTTGAGTTAACCACAAAACAAACCGCCGGTGTGGGCGAAGTTCCTTCTGAATAGCGTTGCAGTATGTCGAAAAAAGATACTGATGCAGCTCGCTTTATTTTTGTAACCGGAGGAGTTGTCTCCTCGCTAGGTAAAGGTCTTGCTGCAGCTTCTATAGGTTCCTTGCTGCAGGGACACGGGTACCGCGTCAGGCTGAGAAAGTTAGACCCATATCTCAACGTTGATCCTGGCACTATGAGCCCAGCCCAACACGGGGAGGTGTTTATAACTGCTGACGGTGGAGAAACTGACCTGGACCTAGGACATTACGAGCGCTTTACCGGTGCATTAACTACCAAGGCTGATAACGTAACCGCTGGAAGGATCTACCACGAGCTACTGAAAAAAGAACGCCGCGGTGATTATCTCGGGCAGACCGTACAAGTTGTACCACACGTTATCGACTTGATCGCGTCATGCATTTTAAGCAATAACTCTGGTGCGGATTTCGTGATTTGCGAAATAGGGGGCACTGTGGGGGATATAGAGAGCCAGCCGTTCCTTGAAGCCATAAGACAGGTTGGATACCGGTTAAGCAAAAGTCGCACAATTTATGTTCATCTTACATTGGTGCCTTACATAGGAACTGTGGGAGAGCTTAAAACAAAGCCAACGCAACACTCTGTTAAGGAGCTCAGCTCACATGGGATTCAGCCTGATATTGTTCTGTACCGGAGTAAGGCTCAGCTACCATCGTACCAGAGCGACAAAATCGCTAACTTTTGCAATGTGGCCGCGGATAATATAATCCCCGCCCTGGATGTCGATAACATCTACATGCTTCCAGTTATGTACCACAAACATAAGCTGGACACCCAAATACTTAAGCATTTCGGAGTTGCGGGCAGCGAGCCTGACCTATCTAAGTGGCATAATGTACTTAGTTTGGCAAACCGGGCAGAGGAAGATGTTATGGTAGCCATAGTGGGAAAATACACTACTGCCTTAGATGCCTATACTTCGCTCACTGAAGCGCTGACACATGCTGGAATCCATAGCGGGATCCACGTGCGTGTAAAGTGGATTGATTCTCGTTTACCTATCAATAAAGGAGATTTCTCTGACGTTGATGCTATATTAATCCCGGGTGGGTTTGGATCAGATGGTATAGAAACAAAAAAGAGCGCTATCACCTATGCTAGAGAAAACGGCATACCGATGTTGGGAATCTGCATGGGAATGCAGCTTGCAGTTATTGAGTATGCACAGAACGTGCTCGGATTGGAGGGCGCAAACTCCACTGAGTTCGCTATCGACTGTAAGAACCCTGTGATAAGTGAGCTTCCTGGTTTACAGCTTGATGGAGAATATAAGATGGGCGGCAGCATGCGCTTGGGGCTGTATACCTGTAATCTAGATCCGGATTCAGCAGTTGCGGCAATATACGGATGCACAACCATACGTGAGCGTCGGCGTCATAGGTACGGAATAAATCCAAAATACAAAAGTTTGTTCACTGATGGTGGTCTCTCATTCACTGGAGCTGCTGAAGACAGGGATTTGCCAGAAGTACTTGAAATTAGAGAGCACCCTTGGTTTATTGGAGTTCAATACCACCCAGAGTTTGGCTCAAGTCCGTTTGCCTCGCATCCATTGTTTTTATCCTTTGTTACCGCTGCCCTAGAGAAAAAGCGCAAATTAGCTGAGTAGAGAACGCTGTTCATCTGCACAAACGGGATGTATTTTGTCCTCAAAAATTAGGAAATACTGCCCACGGATACTCCTTTACCTTGAGCGCTACGCAACGTGAGCTGAAAGAACTATAACTTTGATCCAAATCTTGATACGGTATTACCAGGGCTATCAGCAGCCTTTTTAGCCTTGAAGGCGCATGACGATCGCGAAGACCATAAGATAGTTTTATACAGCTGGAGAAATATAGAAACAAACAAAAGCCGCGTTATACCCAGTGCTATTTCTGATCCTGAAAACCTGCATCGCGGTTACAAGACACCCCGACAGCGCGATGTTTTCTACAGGCACTCGTGTCTATGCTAGTTTGCTGCAAGCAATATGTCACATCGTAGATTTCTACCGTGTCCGTCATAAACGACATACTTTGCGTTTTAGCGAACTCACAGCACGCCCCTAACAACAACCCTACGTTAACTATAGCATCAGCCCCACCAGCTCCGCTTATCGTGCTAGCCCGCGACCATATAAACCTGTCAACCAACTCCCTCCTTAGTAGTTCTGTTACTAAGATACCACCTCCTTCAACAAAAAGGCGAGTAACGCCCAAACGCTGTGTTAAAACACGCATGCAACTGCGGAGGAAATCTTGTCCACCGCTTACCTCAAGATATTGAACATTGGGCAACCTTAAGTGATCGCCATTGTCGGTTAGCACATACGTGGGAATTGTAGAAGCGGTCTCTACTAGCTTGTGCTGCGGTTTTAATTTCCCCGACCGGTCTATTACTACTCTTATGGGAGAATCGCGCTCAAGGCCGGGAAGCCTGCAATCCAGCATTGGATCGTCTTTTACCACAGTGTTACTGCCAACCATGATGGCATCGTTCATGGCACGTTGTTTGTGTACCCACCGCCTTGTAAAGATGTTTGTTATCCATGGGCTTCCAGCCTTGTTAAGTGATATCTTTCCGTCAAGAGTGGTAGCTAGCTTAACCGTAATTAGAGGGCGGTTGAGCAGCTTACTATTGAAGAACCCCGCATTAAGGGTTTCTGCCTCCTTCTGCAACACCCCACACTTAACTTCAATCCCAGCTTCGAGCAACGCTTTAACGCCCTTTCCCGATACCCGATAATCAGGATCTCGGGCAGCGACAACCACCCTACTCACCCCAGCCTGTATCAGCGCTGTAGTACAGGGACCAGTAACACCATTGTGACAACATGGTTCCAGCGTCACATACACCACAGAGCCCCGTGCCGCACCCCCGGCATTTTTTAAAGCAACTGTCTCTGCATGCGGCCTGCCCCCAGCCAGAGTCCAACCCCGCCCAACTACTGCACCACCGTTGGTAATTATGCACCCCACCGCAGGATTAGGGTATACATTACCTAAACCCCGACGCGCCACAGTCAAGGCCATAGACATAAATCTCTCATCCTGAAACATGGGATTAATTCTTTTAATCTTGAAATTTGCTGCTGAAATTACTATATACCTAGATGTTCGTGTGGAGAAGTTTTTGTGCTATGCCTGAAGAAGAACACGTAAAACAGAAGTCGGCATCTGATGCTCCAGAGTCATCATGTGAAGGTTCCGATGGGGCGGCCAAGGCGGCTGCCGAAAGTAGAGCTAGGGATGCGGGGAAGTTTGCAGCCGGCGTGCGTAAGGCTCACAACAGAATTAGCGCAGATTTAGCAGAGCTTAACAAGCTAAAGGTGGAGATTGAGACTTTGAGAAATCAGCTCAGGCTTGCTGTGGCCGATAGTAAAAACTTGGAGCGTCTGAGGGATAAGGAAATTAGCGATGCTAGGATTTTTTCGATATCAGGGTTCGTGCGTGATTTGATCCCGTCCTTTGACAACCTTGAGGCCTCTTTGAAAAATCTCAGCTCTGAAGACGCGGTGCATGCAGGAGTAAAAATGACCTGGGATAGCTTGATGGGAGTGCTGACAAGCCACGGTGTGGTAAGAATGTTTCCGAAAGGAGAGCCGTTTGACACAAGGTACCACACAGCAGTAACGCAGGCGGTAGATAACGAGCTGCCTGAAGGGTCCATCATAGAAGTTGTCCAGACCGGGTATATACTAAATGGGAAGGTGATACGCCCTGCTTCGGTTGTGGTGTCGAAGAAAGAATCTTAGTTAACTATGATATTTTCAGGGGTTCAGCCGAGTGGTGGGGCTTTACACTTGGGGAACTACTTGGGCGCTGTACGCAGATGGGTGGCGTTGCAGGGGGTAGATAGGTGCTTATTTTGCATTGTGGATTTGCACGCTTTGACTTCTGGCAGGTCTGTTTCCGGTGACCTGCATCGCAATAGCATATGCCTCCTGGCTTCGTACCTGGCTTGTGGAGTAAATCCAGAGAAGTCGACCGTATTTATACAATCATCGGTGAAGGAGCACGCCGAGCTTTGCTGGCTGTTAGGCTGTCTAACCCCGGTCGGGTGGTTAAACCGTATGACACAGTATAAAGACAAACGCGGCAATGATGCGGAAAAGGCAACATTAGGTCTGTATAGCTACCCAGTGCTAATGGCGGCTGACATCTTACTTTATAACGCCAACTTGGTGCCGGTTGGTAACGATCAGAAACAACACTTGGAGCTTGCTCAAGACATAGCTAAAACTTTCAATAAACTGTACTCTGTAGATCATTTCAACATACCAAGTGCTTTGCAGTTCGATGAATCTGCGAGAATAATGAGTCTTCGCGATGGAAAGAAAAAGATGAGCAAGTCGGACCCTTCTGATTTTTCCCGGATAAACTTAATCGATACCGACGAGGAAATAGCTCTAAAGGTAAGGAAAGCCACAACCGATAGTATCATGGGCTTTGATTATCAGCTACTCAATTCCAGACCAGAATTGCAAAATCTAGTAAACATCTACTCCTGTCTTTCCGGGCTTTCCCCTTGCGCAATTTGCGAGGAATACGAGCACAGTACAATGCGGGAGTTCAAAGAAAAACTTACAGACTTACTAATAAGTAATATTTCACCTATCCGCCACAGAATCGCAGAGCTGTTGGAAGATACGCCATACTTGAATAAGGTGCTCAGTGCCGGAACAGAACGCGCAACTTTTGTGGCTCAAGAAAACATGAGTAAAATACGGCAGATAGTTGGGCTACACAGCATGTAGCCAAAGGAAAAGTGACGGGAAATCTCTCACAGAATGGTTCCGAAAGAAGCCAAAGTTGGCGCATTTGTTCAAATACCCAAGACACTCTGTATAAAACATCAGAAATTGGTGATGAAGGGTATTTAACATACTCAACCACCACGTCGAATACGAGGCACAAAACGAGCTTACGTAACGCGGTGGCAAATGTTTATTAGGCCACAAAGCCGCGCACGGACCGGAACTGGGCTACTCACCAAACGTAACCCTCAACCCTGGAAACCACAGAAAGCGATCAACAGTAGCAGCAGGCATCTCCACCCACCAACATATCAGCCACAATTGCTGCAACCGAGGACGGAGTGGGATTCGAACCCACGGTACGCTCGCACGTACGTCAGTTTTCAAGACTGGTACCATAAACCGCTCGGTCATCCGTCCCGGCACCTTTCTAACATAATAATCCTAAAATCGCAATTTGTATGTTAGGCTAGTGTTTTGAAAACACATAACTGCCCTAGCTTGTGGCATTTCCACAATAGGAATGAAGAGCGCAACCAACTAGCGGATCTTATGCGTTATTAGTAATGAAACATTAATCATGATATTCTAGCATCCCGCGTCGCTTTAGTGTTCGCATGTTTTTGATTGTAGATAGTGCTGTATTTTGGGAAGGAAATTTGCTGCGCTTCTAGACTACCAACTTGCGACACTTGGCACAGAGCAAGGTGTGTGTCTCGTTGCACAACACATCTCCTGGCATCTGTGTTTGGAGGAGGTTTAATACGTAACACGAGACAGTTGTTTCGTTCACAACAGAGTCTTCTTTGGCGTGCATTGCCACAAATTATACAATGATTTACGGGGGCGTTCTGGTTTACAATGCCTCCTGACGTGCGTGTTTAATAGTTTGAGATGTTTAGGTGATTTAAATAAGGTACAAAAATGTTTGATGATAGCAATATCACTACGCCCGAGCAGGAACAAGACGTTACTTTGAAAGAGGGTCAGCAGAAGGTATTCGTTGAGCCTTTTGCGATTAGAGCCACGAACCACAACGGAAATTTCATCCTTGAATCTCATAGGGCAAGTTCTCCTGGGGATGAGGGCTACATCCGCCTCCGGGATGAAAGTGGGCGATTAATTGCTTCTTTCATGAACACGTACGTAATGGATTTCTATCTTTTTGGACAGGTGGACCGCCAGGCGTCACCCGTTTTTATGGACCCCGCAGCGTCAGTGGTAACACATGCAAATCCCATATTTGCTCAAGACCACACGCATTCAATTGCTGACAGGGGTGTTGCAGCCGCTCCTACACTCGAGGTTGCCACCTTCAAAACAAACACCGAGCACGGTTTAGGGGGAGCTGAAATACACAGCTCTATGGTAGAAAAAACAAAAAGTGTGGAAGCGCCCACAGTAGCACTAACATTGGGCAATGGCTCACCACTGGAAAAGCCTGCAACTGATGCCAGTGCTAGAGATGGGGAAGAGGGTTTCAGTTTGAATACCAAGGCAGATGTAAAACCTCAAGGTGATACCACCATCACACAACCTAGTGCTCTTTCCATTTTGAATAAGGTTTTCAATATCGCCCGAAATGAGATTTATAAGTTCTTCGATGAGTTCTCTGATGGAGGTATAGATAATGAAGCGGAACCTGCTCCGCAGCAAGTTGATGATTCACATGCTGAAAATGAGAGCGTCGCAGGAGTGTTAGAAAGCCAACAAACTACAAGCTTGGACGTCCGCAAAGAGGAATCTAGGATAGAATCATCAGGTGTCGTGGAGGATCATACTGCAGCTTTAGACGCTTCTAAAACCGAGTTAGCGCTTGATACTAATTATACTGCGGCAGAGGTAATACCATCAACACCGCAAAGTAGGTTAGCTAACAATGGGGCTTCTTTTGTTGCCGCAGTTTCTGGAGTTGCCTCTATGGAAGCACTTGAGGAAGCTGCTTGGTTTACGGGGCTAGTAAAAGAAGGCGCAGCTGAACAAACTCCAAAAACCATCTCCAAACCGGATGCAACTAGTGGCGGACAGCCGGAACACACCGAAGAAGTTGCCTTTAATGCATCCCCGGCTGCTAGAGACGAGGAAGTAAAAAGTTTAACCATGGCGGGCCTAGGGCAAGATGCGGAAGTCAGAACACATAGCGATAACGTGGCCTCTGACGTGATAGAGAAGGTATCGTGGAAAGTGCAACCACCTCAAGAGGCGGTAGTCCGCATGCCTGCCACTGTTGAGACTGTCGACATGGAATCAGGGAACGTAGTACCCGCTATGCATAACAACCGCACATCTGAAGCTGGAATTGTACACAATATGTCTGATACAGATTCGTCTGAAACCACTTTAGAGAAGGCTCTGGAAACAGAAGAGCTTGCTTCAAGCATGCAAAAAACTGAAAAGGAAGTTGCAACGGCATCGCAAGGCACTGACGCTGTGACGACTGTTCACACCATGACTACTCCAGATTTATCGGCTGCTGTTGAGCAGGAAGATGTAGAAGATATTAGAACTAAAGATAGCGGAGTAGAGACCTACACAGCAGCGGAAGTTCCCGTGATTTTATCTAGTGAACAGCACCTTCAGAAAGCTACAAAGGCCTCGGAAATACCTGAAGCTGCTGCTATAGAAAAGGACTTTGCAGAGGTCGCAAGGGATAGTGTAGACGTTGAAAAACTGGCACACGATATGCCTGCTCCAGATTTGTCAGTAGCAGTAGAGAGCGCAGTATTGCAAGCTGAAGAATCTGTTGTTCCTCAAACGAAGGGATTAGTACTATCTGAAGACGAAAGCTTAACTGTTCACAAGGTTGAAGAGGAAACCATACAGCATATACCAACCTTGGAATTAGCTATAAAACCTGAGCAAGAGCGTGCATTGAGTGAGGCTTTGGAAACCATAATAGCAGAATCTGCAGGTGAAAGAGCTATTATAACACAAGACACTGGCCGCCATGGAGATAGCAGCACTGAGCTCCGCTCAGCTTATGCAACTGGAGGAAATGGCAGCAACGACACTGGTGCAGAACTACTCAGTGCTGCCCACATCAGTAGCAACACAGTCAGCGAACAGGAACAGACTCAAGCTGATGAAGACGCTGATAGAGAACTTAGTGCAACTACAACCCCGCATCAAAATTCTTCGGAGATAGAACCGGTAAGCGCGTAACAGACTTGTAACTTGCAACGTGTTAAAGTCTTAGAATCACTGTGACGTGTTGGATATAAACTTCGAACGTAAGTAAGCGACATGGTGTCCCGATGGCACCGTGTTGCTTTTGTTGTTTGGGGTTGCTGGGATGTCTTCCTGGTGCAATTTCTTTATCCTTTACCAAGAAGCGCCGAAGCAATGCTTTTTGACCTATAGAACCGCACCACAGTTGTAAAAAATAAAGCAATGATTTCCTAACCACGCATGTTTTCACTCACGTAGCTTTTCACGCCATAGAAAACATAAATGTATCCTATCGCGGGAGCCATTACCATAGCTGCTTGCACCTAAGCAGACTACCTGCCTTCTCGTAGTGCAAGGGCCTTCCAGCAAAGTAACAAGAAGTATTTGCTAAGAAGAGATGACTCCATTAATGCCGTTATCACCACTACTAGCCAGTAAAGAATGCAAAATGGTCGGAATGACGGGATTCGAACCCATGACCTCCAGTCCCCCAGACTGACGCGCTAACCTGGCTGCGCTACATTCCGTTCAACGTCTTGATTAGCAGCTCACGCATGCCCATCAGATCTTCTAGCAGCCCCCCAAGCTCACGCGAAGGCCCCCTCGGCACTACTTTATCTGCGCTAGTCTGCTTTTTGAGCTCCATCTGTGCACCCTTGATCGTGTAACCAAGGTCATAAAGCATGTGCTTTATCTTCTTAATAACTTCTATATCGCCACGGTCATATAACCTACGACCGCGACGCTTCATGGGATTTATCTGCGGAAACTTACTCTCCCAGAACCGTAGAACATATTGTTCCACGCCCAGCTCTTTGGCAACCTCCCCTATAGGGAAAAACACCTTCTCTCTACACTGTTGATCAGTGCTTTCCGCTGTAGACTGCTTATCAGTCACTCCTCCTCCCCGTTGATCAGTCTTTTAACTGTAACCGACGGACAAAATGTAACAGTGTTGTGCTCCTCTACGACAAACTTCTCTAAGGTCTTAGGGTTCCTACCAACGCGTTCCTTCTTACGAAGAACCTTAAAAACACCAAATGAGGATATCTTTAAAACACCAAAACGCACGAGAGAAGCCGTTATCTCGTCGAGTATCTCGCCCACCACCACAAGCGAATCCTCCCTTGACAAGCCAATTTCACGATTGATCTCAGCCGCAAGCCTGGCTTTTGTCAGTGTTCGAACCATATCACAACGCACAGCAGACAACACCTTCACAGTCTACACAATAAGATAAAAGTATCAAGCCATATGTGCCCGGAAACACCCATCGCCCCCGTGCGGCAACGCATATGCGTGGTCTAGTTGGGATGCATATTAAATATATTCATAATCAGAACAAACAATCCTGCTAGGATAGCGTCATTCATCGCTAAAATGCCACACGCAACGATCGGCTGAATTAGCGAAATATCCGTTAACAATCTAGCACGATTATTGAAATTGTTGGATATCCACCACCGCACGGAGACAAAAAACCTTGTTAGTTGGAGCATGCCCATTCATAATCGGTGATTATCTTTTTGCCAGAGGGGGTTAGGAATGTCCACTGTTCCCAGGGTACTGTACAGCAAGTATTTTATCGCGGTTTTCTGCATCCTTTCTGTGGCGTCATTCGCGCTCATAGGCAGTATAAACAACTCTGAACAAATCTTGGTAAAGAGAGATATTGTGATCCAAGAGGTCAATTCGGATGCTGAGCTGTTCAAGATGGTATCACAAATAGGGCCAGACCCTACCCTCCTAGTGTTATACACGTCATGGTGCAGCAACTGCGTGGAGAAGATGCCTGAAATCATCCAAACCATTAATGAGTACGATATCAAACCCATGATCATCTCATTAGACACCAGCAAGGCGCGGCTAGCATCTTTTTTGCTTGAACAACAAACAATAAATTTTGTACCCTACAATGTGAACTCTGATTTTCATGCCAAATTTGCATATGCTCTATCTGGGCGGGGAGTTTCTTTCACTGGCAAAATTCCCTTTATTGTAGTTTTGGGAGATGATAGGCCGCCGATTACTGGAATAAGCAGTGTCCCGATGCTACGTGCTGCCATAGAATCTGTAACAACGAGAAGGAAGAGCCATGTTACCTACTGACAACATCGCTGGCAGCCAAGTTGCTATAATAATGGGTAGCGAGTCTGACCTTTCTACTATGGACTACGCAGCTACTTTGTTGGATGAGCTGCTTATCAAATACGAAATCATGGTGGTCTCCGCCCACAGAACACCTGAAAGGCTATATAGCTTCGCAAAATCCGCTCATGAGCGTGGGTTGCGTGTAATCATAGCTGGGGCTGGTGGCGCTGCGCATTTACCAGGAATGGTCGCATCGTTGACTCACATACCGGTAATCGGCGTTCCCATAGCTAGCGAATATCTAAAGGGGTTGGATAGTCTACTGTCCATAGTGCAAATGCCCCGGGGAACGCCTGTTGCTACTATGGCCATAGGCACTGCCGGAGCAACCAATGCCGCCTTGCTCGCTGCATCTATACTGGGGCTCTCAGATCATGGAGTTACTGAAAAACTACAGAACTGGAAGAGAAGCCTCACAGAATCTGTCCCTACAGCACCACGTTGATACAAAGTAATATTCTTTGAGTTATTACTTACCAATCCAACACAGTGTACCTTGTACTACTCGCCAGGGACAAACAGCGTTTCGCATCTCCTGAGCCACCATAGAATTTTAAAGCATTTGTAAGTACCGACGCACAAAATATTCCGCTTCTGGGCACAGCTTAACCACCCGCAACCCAATAATTCTTCACACGGTTCCACATGACTACACGAATTAACATAACAAACTTGCGCTAGTCCCCGCAGTCATGGTCATGCACAATCGCTATTCAAGGTACCACGCTGCAGTAGTCTTAAAGCGCCCGAAACTGCTGCTACAGATAGGAATATGAATGGGGCGTGATGGACGTTTCTGCGATGGACCCTTGGTGAACAGCTTAAGCAAGCTGCCTGCGAACCATCTGCCCATAATGCACCCGTCACTATCAAGACCACTTACTGCACATCCTCAAAACCAACACACCATGCTTATATGGCTCTATTTGGCTTAGGTGTGACCCACACGACAAGCAAAGTCTCCCCCTACCAGCAATGGAAAAATCTGTCGGAAAGCCATGTGGCAAAGCACCCTAAGATGTGCGTGACATAGAGTCCCCTTCCAAGACCGCTTCAGACCTTGTTGGTACTATTTCCGTCTGCGGACCAGCCAACCCCGCAGCTTCGTCATCACTAACCCATGTACCACGGAATATGCGCTCCAAATCTATATCAGGTTGTCCCGTAATTGTGTGAATTCTGTCCGCTAGGTCATGCATGCTTTGCACGTTCATGACAATCCGCAATATTAGTTGCATCACCATGAGAAATGGCGTGCAATCTCTCAGCTGATTAAGTGTCACATACTCTCCCTCGAGATCAGAAATGTCGTCATCCTCTCGTGCAGTATACAGATTCTTCAGGAAAGATTGGTATTCCTCTACTGTCTTAAACATGCCCCGTTCTACACTGAATAGAGACTCGTAACATTTCTGCACGACAACTCTACATATCGCATCGTAGTGCTCAACGTTGGTACCAGTCTCCAGTGCTTCCTCCAATTCTTTCTTGAGATCAACTATTGGTGCGAGTTCCTGCCGGAGTATCGAGGATATTGCCGCAACTTTGGTTCTGGGGCCTTGCTTTCTGAGCAATTTGTTGATCATCTTCCCCGCCGAGTTTATAAACAACTTCGGAAATCTGCCAACATTTCCTTCAGGCTCCTGCAGGTCCTTGGCGTCACGAACATCCTTAATATGAGAGTATGCTTTAAGAAAAAAAACACACATGCTAATAGAGGCAGCGCCCTCCACCGAAAAGATTTTGCTTGTTGTTGACATCCAATGCTGATGCGCCTGCAGTGTCTTCTCCATAGAGCTCTTAGTTGCTTCCGAACCTTTTGCCAGAAGGGTAGAGATACTTTCTTCAAAAGTCTTCAACAGATTCCTCAGTTCAGAAACTGTCCGTCTAGAATTCTCTTGAGCACGTTCTAAACTCTCCGTAACACAAGTGCAATTCTCTACAAACGTCTTCTCCACTTTTTCTTCCACACTTTCTAGGCGAGCTCTAACTAATCTGGTGTTCTCTTCCACCATTGCAGCGCAACCTCGTTCCGCTGCTCCAATTTTTTCAACTTGCTCCGTTACAAAACCCTGGAGCTCAGTTACTCTGGCAAGCAAGTCCGCATGTTGTTGCTTTACTGTCTGATATGTCCGCGCCCCCTCATGGACTCCGGCTGTTAACCCATGAACATTGGTAAATACCTCGTCATAGACTGCAATCAATCGCTCGAAAACGTATGCGACTTTTGCATCAATATTTTGCCTTGCGTTATAAACTGATTGCACGTGTTCTCTGAGTTGCGTCAACTGGTGATTACGTGTTCTTCTCTCCATAACGCCCAATATGGTGTCCGCTATCTCTAGTCCAACAAGAACTAGACCGAATATAACAAAGACCGCCAAAGCGATGCGCAACTCAAGACTGGTAGCATTCCCTTGCTGCATGAGAAGGAGGAGACCCTTAACACTGTCAACACCCCCCTCTTTCGCGCTACCTAGACCAAACGCAACCGCACACACCAAACATATTAATGTAACCCATTTATTGCATTTTACAGCAATTCTTATGATGACTCTCTTGGATTTAAATTCTTCTGGGATTGCCACCACTTCTTCGCCTTTACACGCTGCGATGTACCCTTGCACCAGGACATTCAACTCGCTGGCAGTATCTACAGTAGCTGTTGTGCCTGATGATCTACGTTCCAAGCCCTTGTAACACCTTTTGAAGTCACTCTCTTCCGGGCTCGGAGCAGGTATATCAGTATCACCCGGAGGTGCGACTGCAAGCCCGCTTCCTGCACTACCTAGCGAAACTCTTCTACCATCTTGCAACATATTATGCCTCTTACAAATCTTGGACCAACCATACACACCTCATTGCATACCTAAACACGGTAGCCATCGTAGCACTATAGTGATAAGGCAAGCTAGAAATGAAAATTTTAACCAAATGCGGCGGCCTCATGACGCGCATAAAACATCAATCTTTCGGATGTTGTAACATGTGTAAAGGGGGAGATGGCTGCTGTAATGAGTGGCACAATACCGAAATTACGGTTGCTTTTATTAAATAGCAACGCTACCATCTCTTGGTTCCTTGTGGTTCTGTGGCCTTTGGCTGCAGCTTTCTGCTGTGTTGGTTTTTCGGTCTATTTGTTTGGTGTTTAGGGTAGAGAATGCAGCTTTTTGTGATTCTGGTAGTAGCTGCCGGTATCGGTAGAAGGTTAGGCGTAAGTGACGTGCCCAAACAATACTTGCAGCTCGCCTCACAGACTGTACTAGCACATTCTATAACTAGATTAGTCGACAAGCTCGAGTACATGTACCAGATTCGCGTGGTGATACACAAAGCCCATGCAATGTTTTATGAAGAAGCTATCATGTCTTTGGAGCCGAAGGTATCAAAGTGCTTGCTGCCTCCGGTATACGGAGGAACACAGCGGCAGGATTCCGTACGGATAGGGCTCGAAAGTCTGTGCGACATTGGACCACAGTTCGTGATTATCCATGATGCCTGTCGTCCATTTGCTGATTTACCCGATATGGGCACCGTGGTTGAAAGCCTACAGTGCAACTCGGGAGTAGTCCCTGCCATTCAACCAGTAGATACCATGGGGACGATAAAGGGCGGCTTACTTGCGGAAAAAGTTGAAAGAGACACCATTAGGATGATTCAAACACCGCAAATTTTTAGGTTTGCCGACGCGCTAGAATGCCATCGCCAGGTCAGCTTACAACACCCTGACAAGAATTTTACCGACGACGCATCTTTACTGCTCTATTGCGGAAAACATGTAGAAACCGTAAAGGGCGATTTTAACAACTTTAAGATAACCATTCCAGAGGATATGGCTCGCGCCAGGGCTTATATGCTCGAACACGCCCACTAAAAACCAGATTTTCCCAGCAAGTGTTACTTGGAAAACGCAAACAGCATAGTCAGCGTGGGAAAGACATATGGAAAACCAGAGAATGCCTCATTTGCAGGTCCCAGTATCAGCTTCTCTTGGCTCATGCGGGTACTTCGAGAATTAGAAGATTCTCATAACGCGGAAAGTTCGTGCATTCATACACGGCATTGTGTATACCTGCCTGCATAAATCTTGGAGTGTAAAAGTGCCGTTTCGCGTGGGTATAGGGTTTGATGTGCACCGGTTTACACATGAACCAGAGCGGCAACATTATGTACACGTTTGTGGGATAAAAATACCACACACACGAGGAGTGATAGCTCATTCCGACGGAGACGTCGGACTACATGCACTGACCGACGCACTACTGGGATGCATTGGTGAAGGGGGTATAGGAGAGCACTTCTCCGATCGGGACCCCAAGTGGCGCGATATGCCTTCAACACATTTTCTCACCTATGCGCAACAGAAGGCAACTCTGATGTCTTACGCCATACTCAATTTTGACATGACCATAGTGTGCGAGTATCCAAAAATAGCACCACATGTCCCCCACATGAAAGAATTTCTAGTGCAAGTGCTGGGTATTGCACAATCTTGCATGAACATCAAAGCGGTAACCACTGAGCGATTAGGATTTTTAGGGCGAGAAGAAGGTATAGCAGCGCATGCGGTAGTACTGTGCAAAAAGGTATAAAGTAGTCACGGCGCTGTGTTTATGTCAATAAAATGCGCCACTGTCTGTAAAATTTGGCGCCACGTAACCCGAAAATATCACATTCTACCAGCGAAACTAGTGCAACAAATGTGATGTGACAAACACACTTTAGATGCTATTATCGGCACCTGTGTGAGACTTGTAGTATAATGAGATGGGACTAAACTGTGGAATAGTGGGCTTGCCTAACGTGGGAAAATCAACACTGTTTAACGCGTTAACCCAAACCTCCCTCGCGGAGACGGCTAACTATCCCTTTTGCACCATCGAACCTAATACTGGAAAAACCATTGTACGCGACCATAGGCTCAAGACTTTGGCAACAATGGCAAATTCACAGAAAACAATTTTTAGCCAGGTAGAGTTCGTAGACATCGCTGGGCTGGTTCAGGGAGCGAGTTCCGGAGAAGGCCTAGGAAATAAGTTCTTGGGGCACATACGGGAAGTGGACGCTATTATGCACGTTCTGCGATGCTTCGAAGACAGTGACATCAGCCATGTCAATCAGGCTGTCGACCCCATATATGATG
Source organism: Anaplasma platys (assembly GCF_012790675.1). Classification (NCBI taxonomy): domain Bacteria; kingdom Pseudomonadati; phylum Pseudomonadota; class Alphaproteobacteria; order Rickettsiales; family Anaplasmataceae; genus Anaplasma; species Anaplasma platys. The sequence goes on along the minus strand of NZ_CP046391.1, from coordinate 58,474 downwards.
CAAAAATAGTTGAAACGGAGCTAATGCTGGCTGATATGGAAAGTATCCAACGCCGAATGCCAAATGTAGCCAAAGCAGTGAAAACTGGGAAGGAAAAGAAAAGCAAGCTCGACGTGCTTGAGCAAATATTATCAGCACTGGAAAATGGCCTACCGGCAAGGAGAGTCACTTCTGCGGACCCCAGCGAACTGAAACAGCTGCAGTTACTGACAAGTAAACCTGTCATGTATGTCTGTAACGTAGAAGAACCCAACGCACATAGTGGCAATGCCCTGTCTAATGCGGTGAAACAAATGGCCGAAGCCAGCGATAGCCAATGTTGCCATTTGTCTGCAAAACTTGAAGCTGACTTAGTTAGTTTTGATGATGAGGAGTCGAGAATGGCGTTCTTGGAAGAATTAGGAATGAAGCAATCCGGCATAGATACTGCCGTACAGGCAATGTATCGCCTTCTTAACCTAATAACTTTTTTCACCATAGGCCCCAAGGAGGCTCGTGCGTGGCCCATCATCAAAAATACTACAGCAGACAAAGCTGCCGGAACTATACATACGGATTTCGAGCAAGGCTTCATTAAGGCGGAAACCATAAGTTTTGAAGATTATGTAAAATATGGCGGCGAGTCAGGGTGCAAAGAAGCCGGAAGAGTGCGTTTTGAAGGAAGAGACTATATAGTGCAGGACGGAGACATAGTGCACTTCAGAGTAAACAAGTAACCTGCTGTACGATTTGTTAGCCGCGTATAAAGCCTGCTACGTGCTCATCTGCACAGTCCTTTAATGCCCAGATTACCGTGGGTTCTGCAAGCTCGAAAACGCTGTCACCAAGCGGCCTTATATGCAGTTACCAACGACTTGCATACAACGTGAGCTGCAGTTTCCACGGATGGTTTTTGTGCGACAATTGCTCCATTTTTAAGAGTAGACCCCCTGTCGTAGGCTTACAATCCCCACAGCATCAGCAACATGGATTGGATGCTGCAGCGCACATCGCGTGCTGTAAATTAAAGTTTCAAGCTGATTCCTCAGTGCTGCACTAATTTTTGAGCGTCATCCACATCTATGCAACCCTTAACCACGTAAAAAGTCTCTGCCCCTTTTGCCATGCTGAGACCAGCAAACTCCTCCCGGCAATTTGTGAGCTTTTTGTACCACTCATTACCCCCAACACTAACCTAATGTCGTGCAACAACGGCATCAGAGCCGCCTACTCCTATGCGGCACAAATAAACACATACATATTGTGTTACCCAATGCTTAAGCAACAGTTAGTAACTGTGCTGCCATTAATCCGTGACAGCAACAGACTAAAATGCGACAAGAGCTTTTAAAAGCACCTAAGATTATAGATACATCCATTACCTGTTGACCCACAAGATAACTTCATGGTTAAGAGGTTGGTTCACATACAGCTAAAGACCTCGTCGCGCTCTACTATCACCTAATAAATTCGCAAACCTTGCCCGGGCGAAACCTAATTCACATTGAACTAACCAAGCAGAATTATGTCAAAGCTAGAGACACGATTTATGGCCATACGCCCGCCAAATACGTTTCAGCGGGACTGCATGCGCCCAGAACGCAGTATGTTATGTTATATAATGGGGTTGGAAAGCTCTTGAACTATAATATGCTTTCTTCAACGAAACCAGCATTATAACCTCGGTGAGCGAGTTCGGTACCAAGCGCTGTAATTCCCCTCTTTTGAAGTCGTGATACTGCCCGACATAACCAAGTAGCCCGCTCCTACTAATGAACACAGCTTCTTTTATCCGGGCAGACATTTTCAGAACCGACAGCGTGCATAAATCACAATCCGTGTGAATACTAGACGCTATCTAACCATCTGCCTCAAGACTAAACAGCAGCAAAGTTTCGTAGTTTATGTTGAATGCGCACACGTCCTTGCGCAGCTACCGCGGTACATTGGCACATAACTGTATAACCGTCATAAAACATCGCGGCACAACGCTTGCGGCTAACTGCGGATAATGCTTCTAAGCCTTACGTCTGTACTCACTGCGCTTTTACGCGCTCTGGTGTCTATAGGTAACTTTGGTTGCGTACACAAAACGTCACGGCATAATACACACTCTATGCTGCAAAATTTTATGGGCACCCACACTGATGACTGATGGTTGACGCATGGCCTTTATGGCACGCTTCCGTGTTACTCCCGCACCTGTACAGAAAATCAATCTATGCCTCTCCACTGTGCTCGAACACCATTGTACGTCACGTAATAACCTTGGTGAGGTACGAAATTACCAACATGACACACACTTTATACTGGAAAACTTCGATGACAACCTCGTTATTAATGGTTGCCTCATGTACCATAATGGGCGATGCTTCTGCATTGCCTATGCGCTAGCGCATAGAACTAATCAACGACCCCATGTCGCTATGCACCCATAGCCGTGCCGCCTACAGTTATCAAGTCTATCTTGAGAGTGGGCTGCCCCACACATACTGGGATGCTTTGCCCGTTTTTTGAGCAGGTTCCAGTTCCAGCGTCCAAGGCCAAGTCATTCCCCACCATAGAAACCCTATGTAATATTTCCGGACCGTTACCAACTAAGGTTGCTCCCTTGAGCGGCTGCCCAATTTTTCCATCCTCAATCATGTAACTCTCAGACGCAGAAAAAACAAACTGCCCTGAAGTTATGTCCACTTGTCCTCCTCCGAAGTCCGCTGCATATATTCCTCTTTTGACACTTGATATAATTTCTTGCGGCGAATATTCTCCAGGCAACATATACGTATTGGTCATCCGCGGCATAACCATACTTCTATAGTTTTCACGCCGCCCATTCCCTGTGGACTTCACCCCCATTATCTTGGAATTCATGTTGTCATGCATGTACGAAACAAGAACACCATCCTCTATCAGCACATTGTATCCAGAAGTAGTTCCTTCATCGTCAACATTCAACGAACCGCGCCTCCCTTGCATTGTGCCATCATCAACAACGGTTATACCCTTTGCTGCAACTCTTTTACCCATAGCATCCGAAAATGCTGATACTTTCTTACGATTGAAGTCACTTTCTAGACCATGGCCAACTGCCTCATGGAGGAGGACACCAGGAAAACCCGGACCGAGAACTACTGCAATCTCCCCTGCAGGAGCTGCAACCGCTTCTAAATTAACACTGGATTGCCGCAAAGCCTCATCCGCAACCTTTTTCCACTGACCTCCGAGAAAGAACTTCGAACACGAATCCCTACCCCCGTGGCCACCACGGCCGTATTCTTTTCTGCCTCCTTTTTCTACTAAAACGTACACATCTAGCCTGACCAGCGGTCGCACATCACCAATGGTGTTGCCATCACCTCCTATTATTTGCACAACTTGCCACTGGGTACTAATGGATGCCTTTACCTGGACAACATGAGGATTAGCACTACGACAGTAGGCATCAATATTTTGCAAGATTTCCACCTTGTCAACAAACGGAACTTCACTAACTGGGCTGGCAGAACTATATAGTTTGCGTTCAACGCCAGAATTTAGGTTAACTATATGCCCCGCGCCCTTTCCAGCACCTTTGACCATAGCCGCAGCTTTGCAGATATCTTCGTAACAGATTTCCGACGAACACACCATTGAAACTACACCGTCAGAAAAGGCACGGAGGCCGAAGCCTTTCCGGAAGTTGAAGTCTGCGCTTTTAATGATACCATCCTCAATGCTAATAGATTCGGAATGGCACAACTCTAGAAACAATTCCCCGCCATCAGCGCTGCACAGCGTGTCTTTTATGAGCGCTTGCAGCTTGTCCTTTTCAGCATGCGCGTAAAACACTTTTTCTATATCTAATCCTTCCATTCCGGCTCTTTTGTGTGTATAACTGCACGAATATACTTGGTAAACTTTAAGAATCAACTGAATTCAGGGGCGGCTGTACCCAATTTCAGTACTTGCGTCCGAATGGCGGAATGGTAGACGCGCTAGCTTCAGGTGCTAGTGATCTTTGCGATCGTGGAAGTTCGAGTCTTCTTTCGGGCACTCCTTTAAAGCATATGCTTTTTCTTTATTTCATAAAGCAAAGTCACGTATCTCCAAGTTCCTATGCAACCAGAATATAAGGGCTTATCAGTATGTTACTCTACGATCTCATATAGTTTTCTGTAAAACGACAAAGGGTTGTGCTTACCTTCTTTCTCCGCTATATCCTACCCAAACTCATAGTATCGTGAACATGCTTTGTGAGCTAAAAAGCCGGCTGGGAGGGCTTTATATACCAGAGCGCCTGCTGCAGGGACCCTTTTGGCTCATTAGGAAAAATGAATACGAAATTAGCGAAACTCAACCTGCTTCATTTGAGATGAAAATCATATAGGTATAGCATGGCAAGAAAATATAACACGTTACAAATAAGGAAAAGGGCTAAGGAGCATACTGATACCAATAAGCTACTGCTAGAATTGCCTACAGTAAAAAACATAATTTCACTTATGGCTCTGCCACCCCACTTGCAGTGCCTGCCACATTCACAGCTAACTCACGGGATAGACTTCAGCGTCGAACACGACTGCGCATTCTCTAGTAACGGAGAACTCGGATTGAGATTCGTAATGAGAACTGCGATGAATGGCAAAGAAAGCATAGAAGACTTCACCACAAGAAGCGCTCTACAATTGGCAAACTTTTTTAACGCCCTAGTAATTCCCGTATTTCTTCTGGCAACACTAAAAACGCAGAATAAAACGCCCCCTCCTATTCTACAAGAGTGGCGTAAAGCTGTGACGCTAACTTACAAATACGCAACACCGGTCGTAAACACACAACGCGCTACGGTCCCATTAGTCCACGTGACTACCCATGATGCCGGCAAGAACGTACATTTCTTTGCCGCCACCGGTGAGGACATAAAACAACAGCTTAGCAACCTAGAACGGATCACTGAGAATCGCATTAAAAGCTTAGAAATCGGTATAGTAGTTCCTAACACACTTATTAACGCATACTCCCTGGAGTTTGCCTTATATAACGCCGTAAGCCTTAATAAAGTTGCGTTTTACATGCAGCTTTTACCCCTATATCGCAGTATACTCGCCAACAGCGCAAGAGATTACGGCATAACGCTTGCTCCTTACAAACTGGGGGTTGGTTGCACAGTATTGCAGGAGGGGCCATCGCAGCCCGCAGACGCACCACAAGATGATACACTATACTACAAACAAACCATCAACTGTTGCGTTTTTATCCACGGAGTACAAGCTCAAAGTTTTTCTCTATCCAGCACTCTCTCACACAATTCTTCCCCACCTATAAAAATGCCGATGTTTACCTTATTCGAGGTATCGAACGTAGGATCTCCAGGAACGCTGCCATCCTCTATTCTTCCTTACATCTGCACAGTCGTAAAAAACGTGGAGTATTATCAGGTGCTGAAACAATTTCTGGCGGCGCGTAAAATAGTGGTGGAAGCCGCGCACGTCTCACAGAACTTGTGCACTGTATTGCGTATTGCTCCCAATCCCCAAGTTTATGCTAAGAAAGCATGCTCTTTGAAAAGCTTGGCAGAATACCTTTACTTGCTAACCTCATCTGGCAAAGTCTTATTTGGTAACAAACACCGCGTTATGGCGTATGCGCAAACCGTGCAGAGTGTAAATGGAATACCAGATGTTACGGTGCTGCACATACTTGATGCAGGAACCCAACCGAAAAAACAACGCCCTACATTTGTAAGTGATACCCCTAATGTCCTAATCTGCGATGAAGCCTGCCACCGCGTGATGTCAGACCCTAAAACTGCAATTCCAAGAGATGCAAAAGAGCAAATAGCACAAATCCTAAGCACGCTCAGCAAACTCTTTTCTAAGGCGGCCCGCAATCCTAAAGATAATACCGTAAAAGCTATTTATCGAGGGTTCACTTCCAAACACTCAATAGACGTACGCCACTTCCTAGAAACTGGAAAAGTTCAATGCGTAGTAATATTGCAGAATCTCCGTGCTCCAGCCAATACTGTTCGCATTATGCGAGAAAGTGCAGTTTTTGCCCACACTAAAACAAAAAACAAAGCAACTGGACAAAATTCTCTTACTTATTCACAAAGTGCAGCCACTGCAATACCACGAGCGCTACCACCGGTTCCTACAGCGCTTAGATCGCCAGTAACACCCTACACAGCGCACTCCTTACCATCGGCCAACAACCCCATAAATACTGGTGTAATCGTTGCAGCAAGTGACCAAAACCACGCCATATCAGCACTTCCTAAGCAGAATCACAAACACTTCACCACAATCGAAGGCAATGGTTTATGTCATTCTGTAGATACAAACGTAAAAAATTCCCTGTGCACGGCTCATGCCTCATTTACTGACAAAAGCTTGCATTTGGATCACGAAGTAATAACACTACCGTTAATCAATGTTAACAAGGAACTAACCATCCCACCATCGCCTTCTGAGCCTGCTGCAGATAATCCGCAAATTACGACCACAGAGGATCCGCAGCCTACTGCAACAAGCGTTGCATATCAAAGCAGGCTATCACAGACCTTTCGTGATGCACTTTGCACAATTCTAGGAACTATGACCGTGGTATCAATCGTGGGGCTTACTTATTTTTCATACCTCAGACATATGTGCGACCCCGCATCCATGTTTGAATGTGACTTAATTGTGGGAGTGGGACTGTCCTGCCTTATGGTTGTTGTAGCTGCGGCGATGTGCACTGTGATGGTACGTGAAGTATCGGCTACTAGAAGGGCCTTGCGTTTTGCAATCATGGGACAAGAAATGCAGGACAGCGCAGTGCCTAATAGAGAAATTGCCTCAGGCAACACGCCCCAGCAGTTCGGCACAACACCAGCCAAGCCTCTTGCAGGTTTTGATGGATTACCAGGAAAACAATTACAAACACCACGCCAACATGTACTTGATGCCGATGTACCTGCACCCGACACGGAACCCAAAACATTGGCCAACGGTAATATCGTCACCCTTTCTCCCGCAGAAAATAGCAATCCTGTAGGAGCCCCAACCATCGGGCATGGCATTAAAGTACCTGCCCGTGATGACACTGCACCGTTAAGCTCTGATTCTTCAGGTGACCCTCTGCAACTGTCTCCTGCTTCGAGCATCGATGCACCCCACACAAGTGCCGTATCTGCGCCTTCGCAAGTTACTTCATTGGCGTCATAACTCCACCTTTACAGCGGGATTGTGCGCTGTGCAGGCTTGATTTTAGAGGATGTCCTGCCACTCTCAGGGCATCCTTTTACTTTTAGGCCTAACCGCAAGTAAGTGCTTGGGCGAGCACGCCTTATTACCACGGAAACCATTTCCAACTACAGGCTAAAAATTAACTTTTAACGTCCTGACAATAAGAAAAAAAACTTGCACTTCAGCAGTACCTCTGGTACCACACGGGGCGTTGTTAAAGTTGTGGTATACGGTTATGCAAGCACAAACTATGGAAATAGGGGGAGTCCGCAAAACGAGAGAAAACGAGCTTCAGATTGTACTTTCCCTGGTAATCTTGGCTGTGGCTATCAAGTCACTTGTAGCTGTGGCTATGTATTGGCATGGAGTTTTAGCAGCATCCACGGTTACTGCTTCTCAATTTGCTATCGGGATGGCGCTAAGTCTAGCTGTAGTGATAGCATTCGCGGGTCTAGTGGCGTTTGCGTGCATGAAGCACAAGGATGTCGCTCGCACAGCCGCTGTTCGTCGCGCACGAAGTGCAGGTCTATCCGAAAGTGAGCTACTCAAATTGGGATTGTACACCGATCCATGGAGCAAAGAAGGAAATCTTAGAGTTGCACTGAGCACAGCGCTTGGAGGTTTGGTAGCTAGCTCGCTCATAGGTCTTGGTATGTTCTGGCATAATGTTGCTATAGCGGCTTCCACAGTTACTGCCATTCATTGGATAGCAGGGGTAGCGCTTGCTGTAGCTGTGGTGGTATCTCTTGCCAGCCTTGTGCTCCTTGCGCAAGGACAATGCCAGGAGTTACCCAGCCATGATGCTTCTCCAAACGTTAGAGACCAACATCTGCATACACGAGAGGAACGCAATAGTGCTGAGCGGGCTGTAAACGATCCAAATGCACTACCTTCTTCATTGTCAGCAGCAGCGACAAACGAAGAATGGGAAACGCTACCAGGGACACAAACCCCTAACTACAGTTGTTTGGGAACACTTGCGGCGAAGCCGGCTGCTATAATTGTTACTGCCCCAGATGCTGAACTGTGCTACTCCGCTCCACAGCCCCAGGTGGGGTAGTCGTAAGGGTCACCGCGATGTGTGAATTGGTCATTCCGGTGGTGGCCGATGTGTAGGGCGACGTCTTCTTGGGACGGAGTGTGTCGGGAGTAAAGTCGCCCTGTTGCGTTTATCGATTTGTTAATCTCAGAAATTTTGTAGAGCCCTTTACTGGCAGCAAAGCCGGCTGGGTGTTTGCGGTGCGCGGTCATAGTTGTTACTATATTTTAGTTGTTAAAGTTGTGGTATACGGTTATGCAAACACCAAAAACAAAGAGGTGCGGTGGACACACGTACAGTGCCGTCCCTACTCGAGAAGAGAACGCATGGTTAACGACAGAGAGAGGCTCCTCATGGGACAACGATGCAAAAACTAGGGTTGCACTTTGTGTGGCAGGTTTGGTGGTGGTCGCTGCCGCGTGTGTAGCTGCTGCTATATTGTGGAACCATTTTTATGGTGCTTACAAGTACGGCACTACCGCCGTCTTTGCTAAGGTTGGTATCGGCATATTGCTTGGGGTTGCTGCCGTAATCGGGTTTGCTCTTGTAGCTACAGGCGCAATTGGAATATCTAAAAATGTTGGAACCCACAGGAGCGTATTTAAGGAACAGTGGGAAGATATATCTGAGAGCAAACCATTGCTTGGTACAAGAGAGCGTAACGCTAGTAGGAACTTGGTGTCTGGTATATCCACAATGGACCCGGCTGCCGACAACGCGGCGAAGATCGTAGCGTGTGAAAAGCACAATGTGGACAATGATGCGCAAGTTTTGTATACAAAAAGTACAAACAGTGTGCCGCCTCTTAGTGCAGAAGAAAAACCGGAACACCAACAGCCTGTGAGCGTGAGTACACCCCATGTCACATTAACGATCACAGGCGATGTAGAGCACGTTGCTGAGATAAACCCGCTTTTTGACGTCGCATCATGGTGGAATACAACTACTGCAAACACTAGATTTGACCGCTCCGCAAAAAATGCCGACACTGGAATAGCTGCACAGCCTTATGCTGCTACTGTGGAGAGTATGCGGTTTAGGACTTACGTAGTGACAGAGACAAACTCGCTCTCCCGGAGTAGCCGATACACTGCTTGTTGAGTTACGGTCGCTCAGCTGTGGCGCCGTCGTAGAATTAGTGCTGGCGATTCCGGAGTAGCCGAAGAATTCACTGGTTCTAGAGGCTGCTACATCGCTTGACGTATCCCCTCTCAACTATGTAGTTGAGGTAAGTCATGCCGGGGGCGTGGGTAGAGTTGAGGGGTCTAATACCGGCCTCGGCCATAGAGCCAACGGAATAGGTGTGCGTGAGTGTGGCCATTTTTCCGTAACTCACAGCATGTTCGGAGTGGCAGCACACAGAATACGTTGGCATTTAAAACTCACGCCCTTTGAAACCTGAGAAACCCCACAAATAAGCGGGTAAAAAGGGCAGTGCTGCGTGATGGACGACCTGTGGACAGCCTGCAGGTCTTATTACGTGTCCACAAAGCCTTCACTAAAGCCTGAGCGTAGTGCAGCAAGTAACCCGTAATGCAATGAAATCAAGGCAGCCTAACCCGTACGCTCGAATAACCCCATTTAAAATTGCGGCATGAGCTACGCCTGGAAACTCACATATTGGCAGTAGATAATCTGGGCCAGGGCATGATTATATCTTCCCGTCGCAACACAGTGCAAGAAGCGTCGTGACATTTGGTGTACGCACAAACCCGTGCCGCTGCGTAACCACATGCACTCTTCACGCTTGCAAGCTGCTCATTCTAGTTTTGGATGCATTGGATTGCACCCTTTTGAACTATGCTCTTATTGCCCCTCACCCTGGCCATGCTACTTCCTCAGCCAAAAGAAACTCTCTTTCAGGCATTCTACTTTGGTAATACCAGCCGGAACGTTGTGTTCACATGCGGCAACAGAAATCGCACTGTGGCGTATAAAGCGCTTTCATAGGCGTAATGCAGCTAAACAACTTGTGTAGTAATACCATAAGTAGTACCCTTTTCTTATCGCCTAAGTTGTGGGGGGGGGGTAATTTTATGCGAAAAACTGTAGATATGGACCCTCAAGGGGAAGGGGAGGAAGCCTCCTGAAAATAATGGTTAGTTGTTCTGAATGTGATGCAGGCGCATCAAACTTAATACGCCAACGGAATTGGAGCAGGAGGTTGCAGTCCTTATTTTATCGTATAGCTCTTAGTGGCGTCGCGGCGTCATCATTGCTGTTAACAGGTACTGCAGTTTGGATACATGAAAACAACGTTATAGGTGCTATGAATGGCGGTGAATTGTCCCCAGGACGCGGACTGGCCCTCATGGCTTTGGGAATGGTACCTCTGATGATCCATGGCATCGTCTTTCGACTGGCTAGAGAAACCTGCAATGCACTGCTGGACAACGAGAACTTGCGTGAATCGCGTTTGCAGAATGCTGCATCTTCTGAGAGAAGCAAGTCTCCTACTGCACGCTACGAAGCCACGATTGCACCGGACGCGGCCTGCTGTGTGGTAATGGCAGCCAGAGACACTGGCCCAGGTCCCGAAAAAAACCCGACAGCCTTGAAAGAGCAAGTGACAGGGCCGTTTCAAGCAGCCCAAGCAGAAAGTGTTGTAACTCACCGCGTCATGGCTTGCTAGCTAAGCTCGTTGGGGCACACCAGTGGTTAAGCCTGTCACTGCGGCGGGGTGCTGCCCCTGCTTCAGGTAAGTGCGGCACTTCATGCAAAAGCCCTTGTAATCGCAAGAACGGGGTTACTTCGTGGTTGAGTTTTTTAAGATATTCCCCCAGCTACTGCGAACCTGAACTGTTGCTATTTTGACACAGTGATGAGCTTTCCCCGCGTTCTCAGTGCCCCAGTCTTGCCACAGGGAATATGCATTGATACTCGGCATGACAAAAACCGGTATGAAAAAACATACACTAGGTATGAAGGAGAGAGCTATGAGGACGAAGAAAAGAACACGTAGAATGTGCCACAAAAGCGGCGCTACTAGCCTTCCCGCAAGTAATATGGGATCATCCCCCAAAGTCCCCCGCGTGACATGTGGTTTAGGCTGGCATGGAAAGTTACGGGATGTGTTTAGTTGGGCTGCACTGGAAGCGCTATGTGTCATTTGGGGCACCACGTTACTGGGAGCGTATACCGCATTAGTAGCACAAACACTCCTGGCAACTCAGCGAGGCACACTGAGCACAGAAACATCTACCAGAGCATTGATAGGCTGCACCCAAGTATTCATAGCGCATTGTTTTATGCTTCGTGGGTGCAATCGGGTATTGCAAAGTTTTAGACATGAGGTTGGCATTGAACAAATCATGGTTGAGGCACCTAGGAATACACCCACGATGCTCAATGCCACAAAGAACACCGTAACTAATGTGAAATCGGACAACGGGAAACAAGACCCGCCGTCTTCTGTTGCCTCAGAACTTGTATTAGGGGGGGGGGGGAAAGCGTAGAAAAAATTACAAGTGCACCACTATCGGCAAATAGTCCATAAAGGGCAACATGTCACTTTCTCCTGCAGTTATAGCGCATTACATAGATACTGCTGGTACGCCAACAACTGCAAGCGTACATACGGCAAAACGGACTCTTTGTCAGCTTTTATGGGCCTTGACGGCTGGAATAAATTCTAATATCGGCACAAGTTGAAGTTGAGGAATCTGTTGTGCATACATCAATGGAAAAAACACAAACTAAAAAAGGTGGTTCAATTGACGATAAAACCACCAATGCTCCTCACACAGCACACAGCACACAGCACACAGCACACAGCACACAGCACACAGCACATAGCACATAGCACATAGCACATAGCACATAGCACATAGCACATAGCACAGGCGATTGTCTTACAGGTGCTGCAGGAAAAGGGCCAGCACTCTAGCCAAGTGGGTGAGCTGTTTATAAAAAGGGTATTACAAAAAGTACTCACTCTTTAAATGGGCGCTTCTGCTCCCCGGCAAGTATTCCTGGTAGATTTTGACATCGACAAAGCCCATACAACTGGGCCATGACGACCTATATCATGGAACAACAGTGACCAACAGAACCGCAACACAAGAAGATTTCCTATGCAATACTCAGAAAATGTAACAACGCCCCACCGCCCGTAGAGACATATGTAAAGTCGTCTTCTCTATAGCCAAGAGATCGCATCGCGAAAATACTGTCCCCGCCGCCAACGATGGTCTGTGTATTGCATGCCTTATGACGGGTAGAAAGGGCCTTTAGTAACGCTGCAGTGCCCTGAGAAAACGCTTCTTTCTCGAACACGCCCAGGGGCCCATTCCAAAAAACAGTCCTACACTTACTAAGCGTTTTCTCGATGACCTGAGCAGTCTGCTCGCCTACATCGAGAATCATGTCCTCAGGAGCTATCTCGCAGTTTGTCCTTGCCGAGGAAACGCCATCCAAGCTTGTTGCTACAACATGATCTTTCGGCAATATTAACTCGCAGCCGCTGCGTTTCGCGACCTCCATTACTTCTATCACCTCCTGCTGCTTTTGTTCATACAAAGAGGAGCCGACTTTATAGCCCGCAGCCGCTAGGAAAGAATTTGCCAGACCACCACCTAAAATCAAAAAATCTATCTTCCCCGCAAGATTACCGAGCATTGGGATTTTAGTCGCAGCCTTTGCCCCGCCAATTACCGCAGCAGCTGGGCGTTCGCTAGTAATCCCACTGAGATACTTCAGCTCTTCTTGCAGATTAAAACCCACAAACGACTCCAAAATATCCGAAACAGCGCTTACCGAAGCATGCAGTCGGTGCGAACACGAAAAAGCATCATTAACGTACAGGTCCGCCAAAGAAGCCAAAGCTCTGGCAAATGCGGCACTATTGGCAACCTCACCAGCGTAAAATCTGAGGTTTTCAAGCAGCACAACCGCCCCCCAAGGCAACTTGTCCACAACACTGGGGACGGTGGGGTCACATATGTCGGCAATAAACACAACATCCCTGCCCAACTCCTCTGCAATCACGCCTCTAAGTTGGCCCAGAGAAAGCTCCTTGTCCCTTTGTTTCGGCCTTCCCAAATGGGAGATAATCAAAACTTTTGCTCCCCGCTGCACAAGATACTCCACAGTGGGAATGATCCTCTTAATCCTTGTTCTATCGCGCACAACACCCGCTTCGATGGGCACGTTGACGTCCACCCGCAACAGTACCTTGCGGTTTTTCAAATTGGCACTCTGTACTCCAGCCAAATCCCTGATATCGCCCATAAGCTAAAAGCCGCCTCCAACAACGAAAACACACAAGAATAGGCCATGCCACCTGCAGTCAAGTTTAGCACGTACCCCATGGCACTCAAGCAATAACTCACCAAGAGCCTTGAGCCATGTCATTGAAATTCATGTAGCAGACCGACGTTTGCTGTTCTTGGCCCCGGTAATGGGGCCTGGCATCCGTCTAGGTTGCAGCAGATTTAGCTAAGCGGATACCGTCAACCATAGACAACAAACCAGCAGTGGCTAGAGTAATTTAAGAAATTACTGACACATAACAGCACGTATCCTGCTCAGTTCCAAAAATTTGTACAAACCGTGCATAATCTCACCATTATGCATTATTTAACTATGCCGAGTGTATAATCGGGCTCGTTTTGTGTTACGTGGAGGGTCCTATGCAACAAGTGCCTGATGGCGCACAGGGAAACGTTAGTCCTCCGGGTGTACATTGGGAAGTGGTGAAACACAAGAAATACAGCGGGGTCAATTTGTCCCAAGTATCTTGTTTGTACTCTCTGAAGATGTATGGAGCTAATGGCGTCTTGACTTTTAGCACCGACCCCATAAAGAACGTGCTTCTGAGAATAAATCTTTCTGTTGACTGCGTTCTTCTGAATAAGGCGGTAAGCATAGAAGTCTTGGACGGTATTTCTTTCAGCAAGTTTGCCAGCAAGAAAAAGACCTATGCATCGCGCATACAGGATCTCACAAGGCATTTCGAAAGCGTTCTTGGAATAGTGCTGCCCGATAGTATCAAAAAGAGTTTCACAGAGGAGTTTGATGAGGCTGCTCGGTTGCTGAAGAGCTCCTTTAGCATATAGGAATTAACTGCTCTATACCCTGGTTGGCATCCTTGCCAGTTTAAAATAGTGCCGAAAATGTTGAGAATGCCGTGCTTGGCAGAACACACCGTTGTGGCCGGAAGGCAGCAACGCTACCATGTTCTGCCAGACAGCAGCCTGTCTCTTGGTGATTTTCCATAATCATACCGCACTACTAGAAAGCAGCTATCAAATTTTCATGGATGCCGTGCCGCTCGTCTGTTTTACGATGCCAGTGTAATGCTATTTTTAGGCGATGCAGCATCTGCTGTCGGGGTTGCTGTCCGTGAGCAACTTACAGGCGCTTCTGCCGGACACAGACCAAAATCCACACAATTTTCTGCTCTGTTGTGCATTTCACATCTTTTACGCCACGTACCTGTTTTTACCACTTCGAGATAGGCCGCGCTTCACCGAGCATAACAGATTACATCCCCCATTTGTCTGGGATGTATTCTCTCGAAATACAACAACTACCGCGATACATTATTGAGATATTAATGTGTCTGCGCGGGGCTCTTCGTTGTCATACACACACAGTAAAGTTAAGACAAACACAAGAAAGAAATGGTACCGTACCCCCGCGGTGGTTGGCAGGTTTGCGCCACATGCGGTTTTTGAAATTTTAGGTTACTTGTTAGGGCGATATAGGTTATCCTTCAAAGGTAGTGTGGGACTTTTGGTATGCGTGTGAATATTGTACGTAGTGGGCACTGTGTGCCGTTTCTGAAGGCTCTGCTTTGCTTTTTTGCGGGTTGTTTGCTGTTAGTTTTTGTTTTGCCTGGAGATGCCGAAAATTCTGATTCCCCCAGAGGGTGGGGCATGGATAGTCCCTTTATAGGGGTATCTGTCTCTATGATACCTTGCTTGGTTGTTTTGCTGTTTTTTACCCTTTGGATGGTTGCATTTACCCACTTCGTTGCGCACATATCCGAGTTCAAAAGTTTCTCTGCACTTGTGGAGCGGCATGCGCAGCGCGGCCTAAAAGACGCAACGAACGATGATACTATTGACGAACGGCCCCGATCGGCTAAGGTGGTCGCTACACAGACCAAAGTAGAGAAACAGAAAAAGAAAAAACAAAGTGCGCTGGAAGTGATGAAGGTTATGGGGGCTGTACTGCACCACAGGAAGCTGACGAAAAGGTCGCTTGCACCATAGTTTTATGTGCGGCTGGTCACGATGTGGTGCTTGTAGTGTGAGTTATTTGCCTGTTGTGGGTGGTTTATGAGGAAGGTTTTTGCTTGTTTTAGTGACGGAATTGGGTCACTACTGTCAAGGATTGCCGGTGCTGTTCCAAGCATCAGTGAAGTGGTAAAGCTGCTGAGAAGCGGGCACGGATCCCTGCGGGAGGGTGTTTTGTCAATTAGGGAAAAATCCCGTTGTTTACTCGAGACCAACATAGACTTGGGATTATTCCACTTCTATCGGGGCAATGTGGCAGATGCAAAAACACGTTTTTGGCTAATCAGGTTAGTTAGGCCGGACTTGCCCGAAGCTCACTACAACATCGGCCGTTGCAACTTAGTCCAACAGCGGCACGAGAAGGCGTTAGCAAACTTTGAGAGAGCTTTGGCTTTGGACCCCAATCACAAAGAAGCGCGCTATTACCTAAACAAGATCACGGCACCAGATATTATCACCGCGGTGCCGGAAAACGTAATTAAACAACACTTCAACTATACCAGTGAATACTTCGTCGAACACTGGCTTATTGCGAATAACTACCGAGGGCACGAACATGTTCGTGCCCTAGTGATGAACTTCTTTGGGGATAGGCTCGGGGATTTGTTGATACTAGATATTGGGTGCGGCACAGGAATTTGTGGGCAATTTTTGCGTATGCGCGACATTGGATACCACATCGCCGGTGTAGACATTTCGCGGCGCATGCTTGACATTGCACGTCAGTGTTTTGTGAATGGCAAACGAGCTTACAACGAACTCATATGTGTGGGGGCCCGGGAGTTTCTGAAAAGTAATACACAGGATTATGACGTCATAGTGATGACTGAATTCTTGCACTACTACGGGGATTTAAAAGAAATCCTGGGACAAACTTCGAAAGCGTTGAAACCCACGGGAATGTTGATAGGCTTACTGCGTGAAGGGCGCAATCAGGGATATAGATTCGTCAAAGATGGTGACTTTTTCTGTCACTCCGTAAATTATTTGAATGCCACCATCTCCGAGTTAGGCTTGCGCATGTGTTATATCAACCGCTGTTATATTTACGGAGAAAAGGTCGAGGGGCTGCTGTTCGCTGTGGCGCGTGAAACGAGCATCTAAGCCCATTTTGAGCACCCCTCCCGTTTTTCGTCACATCCATGCCATCCTGGTTGACAATCAATTTGCCTTTTCATTATCATGGGCATATTTCTTGTGCGGTTATGGTGGAAATGGTAGACACGCAGCGTTGAGGTCGCTGTGGCTATTATATGGCCTTGGAAGTTCAAGTCTTCTTAACCGCACCACTTAATGAGTCTCTATGGATTGCTTGGGTAGTTTTTTCGGATCTGGAAACGGCCTTGTCTGCAGGTCTATAAACGAGTTGCGCCGCTGCGCACCTATCTTGCTGCACGATGATAAAAACTACTTGTTGGTTTACCCGACTGAACTGCTTGATACTCACACCTTTACCGCGCTGACTACTGCTTCGGACGAGGTCTATTTGTTGCTTACGGCTCATCGTGCCAGGTTTGTAGGCGAACAACAAACTTTGCTGCGCTTCCATGCCAACAGCCTGTCGCTGGAAGAAATTCGCGCTCTGCTGATCGAAGCTGAGAGCAAGGTTTATACCATTCCTCCAACATGTGGTGCGGGGCCCTTAGATGGCCTAGCATTGCGTCTTACCAAGCTAGCAAAACTGCTGCCTTCAGCTATGGTTATACCCATGGCACTTGCAAGCCATGAAGAGATGGAGTTGTGGTGCCGGAAAAATAATATTATTGCCCTTGATGCTCAGCTGGTAGCCAAGTACAGTACGGCCTACAAGTTAGACGAGGTATGCCGGGCAGATCTTCATTTGAAAGATGCTGTGCCGACAAAAATAATCGTGTTCCGCTCCTACATCGGAGAACCCGAACACTATGCCATCGTGATCGGAGAACCCGAGCTAGACAATGTGGTCACCAGACTGCACTCCTCTTGCTATACCGGAGATTTGCTAGGTAGTCTTGCATGTGACTGTCGAAGCCAACTGCTAAACACGGTTGACCTACTGTCATCAACAAAGCAGGGCGGCATAATTCTGTACGTATCGCAAGAAGGCCGCGGCATAGGCATGGCAAACAAAATTCGCACCTACAACCTACAGCAAACAAAAGATTTGGATACGGTTGACGCGAATCGCTTTCTGGGCTTTGACGACGATGAAAGAGTTTTCCAACCGGCAGCTTGTATGCTAAATCATCTCGGCGTCAGTCGAATTCAACTGCTAACCAACAACCCGAACAAGGCGCAAGATATCAGTAAACTGGGCATAGAAGTCACAAAGCTAATTCCACTACAAGTTAAAGCAACAAAACACAATAATACCTACATGACCACAAAAAAGGAACGGTTGGGGCACATTTACTAACCACGAGAAAACAAAGCAACAATCTTCTAGAGGCACAATGACACAGCCATAGAATGGCTTGCTGGCATGCCTAAGCGCCGCGCGGGAAACAGGCTTGGTGCGCGCCCGTACTGTCACATATTCACAGTGACTGAAATAACTTTTTAACGCAAGGCGCTAATCACGCCTAAATTAGGTAACCAGAACACCATGCTCATCTTTCAAGATTAGTCCCAAGGCACATGCATAGAAAATCCCGTAGTCCTTGATGTTATACCCGGCCACGCCGAGAAACTCTTTTGGCTCCTTTAAAGCGCGGACGGTCCACTGTGAGATTCTTTATTCCGCCACATGCTCGAAGATTACGTACCGTATGCGGGGTTGCTCGCGTTGTGTTCCTGTAAACAAAAAGGCGCGCCTCTTGGCTGGCAGAGCTGCGTTGTGATCTCCCATGCAAAACTAGACATTAAGCAAGATTACAAACTTGCATTCATTTCCTATTTTAAGTTGCACGTTAAAAAGCATTTTGTGGTGTTACACAATGCCTAAACAAAGCAAAATGAAACTCTGTATCATAAAACATGTGCCCCAAAAACAATTGCCCCTATTGCTAGCATGTGCCGATCTAACTGCGATGTGCTGAGAGTTTCAATGCGGGCGTTTTTGTTCTATGGAACCCCTACCAACTGTTTTTACAGAGCATGCCAGTCATACAACAAGCAAGTAGTTCTTAGTATGCCATATGTAAAACCCACGGGCTCACGAACGGTTTATTACCCACTCGTCTGCTGCAATGTTGGGGGTAACGACCGCTAATTTATACGCACCACGAAAAGCACTGTAAATATTAAGTGCGGTGGAAACGCCGCAACATTCTTCTCCGAATGCAGTATCATGCGGAAAGCGCGGTTTTGAAACTTCAACTTCCAATAAACAAGGTGATTGCACAAGAAACGCGTGTTTCACTGAGGTGGGAGACACCATTTAGCGCTTCCTTCAACTGGTTCAGCTCCCCAACCGCACTTGCTTGATAGTTGAGATTTTGCAAGTTTCGCCATACTAGCAGCACGCTAGTGGGTGTTAGTTATGTATTAAATGTATGGTAAAAACCGCACGTAGCTTAATAATTATCCTTTACAACTGCACGCGTATGTGCTCTGAAGAGCCTATGTGGGAACTGTAGCTTAAAGTGCCGTTCTACAGCTTGAATCATGAGCATCCGCCTTGCCCTGTTTTCAAGGCTATGAAGCTTTAATTGGGTGATTTTTCTGTTAACTTGATGTAAATAAAAGCATAGTAGGTTCTGTTCGTTGGGCTAGTAGCACTGGAATAGGTCCTGTCCTTTGCTCAGTATGGTTACAGCTTATTGGTGTCAGGTATGTTTGGTTCTAAGAAAAACGAGAGCAAGACCGAAAAGGAGAGGAAGACCAGATCCGCGACCGCAGCCACGGGAGGAGCGTCAGGAGATTGGTTCCATGACCGCTACGGAACCGTGGTGGTGCAGCGAAACATTTTGCTTTTTCTGGTAGTGCTGTCTGTTTTATGCATAGCCGTAAGTACTTTTGCAATATTCAAAATAGGGAAGACCCGCACTATCGAGCCTTTCGTTGTGGAAATCGAGAAAAAATCAGGGGTTACTACTCTGGTTAACCCCATAACGGTTAAGCAGTACTCTGCTGACGAGGTGCTCAGTAATTACTTCATCGTGGAGTACGTGAAGGCGCGGGAGCTTTATGATCCCAATAACTTCATGTACAACTACTACACGAAGGTGCGGTTGCTTTCGACTCAGGATACCTACAGTAGCTTTCGTAATTGGATTCGGCCTAGTAACCCTTCCAGCCCAATGGCTTTGTATGCGGATTTAGCGCCCAGTGCGGTCAGGGTGCGTTCATTGCAACACTTAGGTGTGGGGAAAGTACAGATCAGGTTTACCTTGGAGTTCACCACAGGAAACGGCGATTTGATCAAGAAAGACCGGATTGCGACGTTAAATTTCAAGTATGCTTCACTTGAGCTGAGCGAGCAAGACAGACAAGTGAATCCTTTGGGCTTCCAGATAACTTACTATAGGGCGGATGATGAATTTCTGTAAAAACTGTGCGTTGTCTTTTGTTGTCGCTGTGCTGTTTTGCAGCTTAAGCATGAGCCCCGATAGTGCATCTGGTAGTGGAGGAGTCCCCATCTCAGTGGACAGCCGGATAAAGACGTTTGTTTACAGCGAAAACGAAGTTTTCCAAGTTGTGTTCAACTACGGTTATCAGTCCTATATTGAATTTTCAAAGGGGGAAACCGTAAAGGTACTGGCTCTGGGTGATAATGTGAACTGGAAGGTTAAGTCAGTTGACAACAAGCTTTTTGTCATGCCGTTGGAAAAAAATGGGCACACAAATATGCTGTTGGAAACAACAAAAGGACGCAACTACGCATTTGACCTAATTTCGCGCGACTCTACACAAGCAGCTCCTACGTCACCTGATTCGCTTGTGGCTCTGGCGACTGAGAATGCCGAGCTGACAGACTTGGCGTACATTGTTCGCTTTTTCTACCTCGAGGACAGAGAGAAAGATGCTTCGAAGAAGGCGGTTGAGTTATCTGCTCCAAGCATGGCTAAAAGGAAGGAGACTGAAACGAAGGTGGAGCTGAAACCCAATGATACCACGAAAGATTACACGTTTTCTGCCCCCAGCACGGCGAGCGCACTCATTCCTGCCCTGACATATGACGATGGGAATTTGACATACTTCAAGTTTAGCGACCCCACTGCACCGCTGCCCAAGATATATGTTCTAGGCGACAGTGGCGAAAAGACTCCCTGTCGCATGCTGCTTCTTGAGGATCATGTCATAGTAGAGGGCGTGCACAGGCGTCTGCTACTAGATTATGGCCGCAGTTCTGTAGTAGTTACGCATGTGGTGCACAATTAGTATTTAAAGGGTAGGTGTCTATGGTTGACAATTTCAGAAGTACAGAAAATGAGGAACACATTGAGGAAGACGTCAACATAGTAGGCGGGCACCGCAGCAAGAAGCTGTTCGTCATCCTATTGGTGGCGCTGGCAGCTTGCACTATGTACTACTTCTTTTTCTTGAAAGAAACTCCTGCCCCAGAAACAGATGAGACATCTGAGGTGGTTGATGAAAAGACAGTTGAAAAGTTTTTGAGAGAAGCCGAAAGTCCGGCTCAGGAAACGGCACCCAGGATTTTAACTCCACCGCCAAAACTTCCGGAACTACCACCTTTGGTTATGCCCAGCGTTCCTGATATTCCTGTGGTGTCCAAGATACTGAAACCCGTCCCGGAACCAGAAGCGCAACAAATAGAGGTTACGACATCGGACGCAGACGATTCTAGTGATGAATTGCAGTCGTTTCCGTTACCATATAAAACGCTAGCAACCGAACAGATTCCTTCGTTCTTGGGCTATGATAGAGAGAAACGAGGCGCGCCCATGATAGCTCTGGGCGGTGGGGGCGATCCTGGCCAATCGGGAGACGAAGCTGGAGGAGCTAGTGTTGACGGCAGGTTCACCTCGTGGCATGGCCTAGAGGGCACAGCGTCGCCCAGCGTGAAAGCCACAATGGTTGGTGATCCTAGGTATGTGATCCTACAGGGGCACATGATTGATGCCGTGCTAGAAACCGCTATCAATTCCGATGTACCTGGCGTTTTAAGAGCTATTGTTTCTCGCGATGTTTATGCAGAAGCTGGCGATCTTGTTCTCATACCTAAAGGATCTCGACTGATCGGAAGTTATTTCTTCGACAATGCGGGCAAAAGCTTGCGGGTTAATATTTCCTGGTCACGGGTAATTTTACCTCATGGCATAGATATACAAATAAACTCGGGCGGCACAGATGAGCTGGGAAGAAACGGCATTGCCGGTGTAGTAGATCATAAGGTTGGTACCGTTCTGACCTCAACAATCTTACTTGCAGGTGTTTCTTTGGGAACTGCGTACGCTGCGGCAAAGATACCTGCTCTGCAATCTGAAATCGTCAAAACAACGTCGACTAAGGATACACCTAAAGATGATGATGAGAAGAAAGACAAAGAAACCACTTCTTCGACGCTGCCTGCGAAGATCGTTTCTGATGCTGTGAAGGACTTCTCCGAATCTGTGAAGTCGCTGATTAATAAATATTCTGATTCAACGCCTACTATTTACATTGACCAAGGCACGTTGATGAGAGTATTCGTAAACCAGGACATCATATTTCCTAGGGGTGCCGTGCGGAAGGTAGGTCGTTGATCTTTGGGGGAACGAAACGATGTCAGTTGCTTGTGCTGCCTTAGAAACATACCTGGAGCCACTGAGGGATATCTTCGAGGAAGATGGGGTAAACGAGATCTCGATCAATAAAGAGCGAGAGGTCTGGGTTGAAAACCGCGGTCAGATGCGGCAAATTCGCGTCGATTCGCTGTCTCTTTCTCACCTTAAAGCGCTATGTCGGTTGATCGCACAAGCAACAGAACAAAGATTAAGTGAAGAGACCCCGTTGCTTTCAGCTTCATTGCCTAATGGTTTTCGGGTTCAGGTGGTTTTTCCTCCGGCATGTGAGAGCGACAAAGTGGTAATGTCTATTCGGAAGCCTTCCACATTGGGCATGTCGCTTGATGACTATGAAGAAGGAGGGGCGTTTGATCGAGTGACGTCTTTAAAATCCAAGAATGTAACTGAAAACGGAAAACTACAAAAGCTACTCGAGCAAAACAAAATAAAGGAGTTTATTTCCACGGCAGTATTACTGAAGAAGAACATCATTGTTAGTGGAGGAACCTCTACAGGAAAAACTACCTTCACCAACGCAGCTCTGCGGGTAATTCCACAAGAGGAGAGAATTATTACTGTAGAAGACTCTCGAGAAATTGCGCTACAGCATCTAAACCGCGTACATTTGCTGGCTTCTAAAGGGGGGCAAGGTCGGGCACGGGTGTCGACACAAGACTTGATCGAGGCCTGCCTCCGCTTACGTCCGGACAGAATAATCGTGGGGGAGTTAAGAGGTGCCGAAGCATTCAGCTTCTTGCGTGCAATTAACACCGGCCACCCTGGGTCCATATCCACATTGCACGCTGACACTCCTCTTATGGCAATAGAACAGCTGAAACTTATGGTGATGCAAGCAGGAATGGGCTTGGCACCGGATCAAATTGTCGAATATATTAGAAATATAATTGACATTATAATACAACTTAAACGCGAATCAGGAGGCGTGCGACACGTTTCGGAAATACTGTTTACTAAAGGCACGAGGGAATGTGAGTAGTTTATTGCAAGAAACGCGTGCATTGTTCTTGTTGGTTTTGTGTGGCGTAGGTTATGCACAGTAACAATCACATAAGAAATATTTTAGTGATGATCGTGGGTGTGTTCACCCTGCTTGAAGTATGTTTTTATACGTCGGGCGTGCTCTTTGTTTTGTTCGTCTGGGGGATAGATTATCTTGATTTCAATGCACTCAACCCCAGCATCATGGATTTTCCCTTGCGCCTGTGGCCGACAATTTTTCAATATATTCATGGGTGGTGGAAAAACCCGCAAGCTTATGGTGTGGCAAATTCTTTAAAGCTTTGGCTTTCGTTTCTATCACCCCTAGCGCTGCTGGGTATTGTTGCCTGGAATCTGCGTCATGTTCTCTTTGATTGGCGCCCCTTCAAGAAGAAGGAAGCGTTGCATGGCGATTCCCGTTGGGCAGCGGAGCGCGACATTAGAAAAATTGGGTTGCGTAGCCGCAAGGGGATATTGCTTGGGAAGGACCAACGCGGGTACCTTGTAGCCGACGGTTTCCAACATGCACTCCTTTTTGCACCTACGGGGTCTGGTAAAGGGGTGGGTTTTGTTATTCCCAACTTGCTGTTTTGGGAAGACTCGGTCATCGTACATGACGTAAAGCTAGAAAACTATGACCTTACCAGTGGCTGGCGTAAAAAAATCGGACATGAAGTTTTTGTTTGGAACCCTGCTCAACCAGATGGAATAAGCCACTGTTACAATCCTCTAGATTGGATTAGTAAAAAACCAGGGCAGATGGTTGATGATGTCCAAAAGATTGCCAACCTAATCATGCCAGAGCAGGATTTTTGGTACAACGAAGCGCGCAGCTTGTTCGTTGGCGTCGTGCTTTATCTGCTTGCGGTACCTGAAAAGACCAAATCTTTTGGTGAAGTAGTCCGGACGATGCGTAGCGATGATGTAGTTTACAATCTGGCCGTCGTTTTGGACACTATCGGGAAGAAAATCCACCCCGTTGCTTACATGAACATTGCAGCATTCCTTCAAAAAGCTGATAAGGAACGTTCTGGGGTAGTTTCTACCATGAACTCCTCTTTGGAACTTTGGGCCAACCCTCTTATTGACACAGCGACAGCCTCTAGTGACTTCAATATTCAGGATTTCAAACGCCGCAAGGTTTCTGTTTATGTTGGAGTAACTCCCGACAACCTGACCAGATTGCGCCCACTCATGCAGGTGTTTTACCAACAAGCAACGGAATTTCTGTGTCGGGCTCTGCCTTCGGATGACGAACCCTATGGGGTGCTGTTTCTAATGGATGAGTTCCCGACGCTGGGAAAAATGGAACAGTTCCAGACCGGTATTGCTTACTTCAGGGGTTATCGCGTCAGGCTGTTCTTGATCATTCAGGACACCGAACAATTAAAGGGCATTTACGAGGAGGCAGGAATGAACTCGTTCCTTTCAAACTCCACATATCGTATTACCTTTGCGGCTAACAATATTGAAACTGCCAATTTGATTTCACAACTTATCGGTAATAAGACCGTGAGTCAGGAATCACTGAACAGGCCTAAGTTTTTAGATCTCAATCCCGCTTCACGTTCGTTACATATTTCTGATACACAGCGGGCGCTGCTATTACCGCAGGAAGTAATTATGTTGCCAAAGGATGAGCAAATACTTTTGATTGAGTCAACATATCCGATCAAGTCGAAGAAAATCAAATACTTTGAAGATAAGACCTTTACTCGCAGACTTCTAAAGAGTACATTTGTCCCCACGCAGGAGCCATATGACCCAAACAAGTTGCGGGGGGATGATGCTGGCGGGAGTACAGTAGTGTCGGATGCTGATGACGGTGAAAACTTGAAAGCCCTGATCGCTGATGACGGGGGGGATTATGCTTCTGGGGAAAGTGAAGATTTTGAGGAAGATGGTAGTTTTGTGGATCGGGACGAAGATTTGGATGGCCTGGACGGCCAGGAACAGTTTTATAAAGCAGAGGATACAGACAACTCTGACTTGCAAGATGATGGTGCTTATCTTGGGGATGATCCCGAAGACGATATTTACGGCGATGAGGATTTCGATCGCGACGACCTGGATGAGGACGATTTGGAAGAAAACTGGGCTTCGGAAGAGGAGCTTGAGGATGGGTTCTACGACGACGCTACAGATGACGCACTGGAAGAAGACGACTGGGATGCTATCCCAGAAGAGACTGACGATAAAAACAAAAAATAAAACCTTACTGCGCGACACCAGGGAACCTTTGTTGTTCGCCTTTCCTGCAACGACATACTGAGTTTTTGATCTTTCGCATGTAGGAACAGTGCGTGCTATGCCACTTGTGAGCAGACCTGCGGGGAAGCTGTTATTCGCCCCGTAGGCCTTTGGTAGTCCCCACTAACTGCCCTCTCACAGCAGTAAAAAACGCCTTTCTTCCTTGGTACTGGCGCCTGCATGGAACTATTACTTGGATATGTTGTCTCAGTTCGATATTATTATTTCTGTAATAACATTTGACTCCTTGCAATATGACACACTTTGTGACGGATAGGTGTATTCGCTGTAAATTTACCGATTGCGTTGAAGTCTGCCCTGTGGATTGCTTTTATGAAGGGGCTAATATGCTGGTGATTGATCCAGAACAGTGCATTGACTGCGGGGTTTGCATTCCTGAATGTCCAGCAGATGCAATTGTGAGCGACGAGTTTATTGTTGATGTTCTTTCCTCTAGTGAAGAGGTCTTAAATGCCGAACAAAAAGTGCTCAAAAGCTTCTATGACATAAATATGAAGTACTCAAAGCTGTGGCCGAACATCACCGCAGCGAGACCCCACTCTGAAAATGCGGAGAACTACAAGGAAGTTGTCAATAAAGCACAATTTTTCGGGGAAAATCTGGTTGCTGAGACCACGGGAGAATAGAAGCAAAACTTTGACTGCTCGGCAGCGTTGCTGCCTGCTCAGCTACAGCACCATCATTGCATCAACAGACCGGCGCGCGGCGGTTATCGTATCTTTATCAAGCGCAACCTCGGGCAATTCTTTAGTAAGACACATGTACAATTTTTCTAGCGTGTTTAAACGCATGTGCGGACATTTACTACACGAGTCACAGCCCTTCCCCGTAGAGTTGATAACGTAAAACGTGCTGCCTGGCGACGCCTTTTTCATCTGATATACGAGACCTTCTTCGGTGAGCACAATAAATTTATTTCCTGGTCGCGCCGCCGCGTACTGCAATAGGTTTTTTGTCGAGCCAATGCAATGCGCATGCCGCAACAAATTGCCGGGACATTCCGGATGTGCAATGACATGAGCATCCGGATGGCGTGCCATCACGCTCATTAGTTCAACCTCGGAAAAGCTCTCGTGAACAATACAGCTCCCATGCCACAGCAACATTTCGCGCCCGGTTTTCCCCTGCAAAAATTGCCCCAGGTATCTGTCAGGCGCAAACAAAATTTTCTTCTCCGGCGGTATTCTGTTGATTATGTTTTCGGCATTAGAAGAAGTACATATGATATCCGAGTAACATTTGACTTCAGCTGAAGAGTTAATGTAAGTCACGGATATGTGATCACTATGCGACTGCCTAAATTTCTTAAAATCCGCGCCGCGGCAGGAATCTGCCAGTGAGCATCCCGCATTGATATCCGGAAGTATAACCTTGCGGCTGGGGTTCAGAATCTTGGCAACTTCTGCCATAAAGTACACACCGCAGAAAACAATTAGGTCTGCTTCTACAGCCGCTGCCTTCTTGGATAAATCCAGGGAATCACCAACGAAATCTGCCACTTCTTGGATCTCATCCTCCTGGTAGTAGTGAGCCAAGATGACTGCGTTCTTCTCCTTTGAAATCGCCCTGATTTCGCGCGACAAATCCCGGCACTTCTGCTGCATGACGATTCAGTAGATTATCACTAAAAATTTTCGGAATCATATCAGGAATTTTACTTCTTGATAAACTAAATTAGTTTTTTAACCCAACGTGACGCCATATCACGGTGCACACTCTGATAATGTGGAAAGATAAACCTAAAAAACGACCGGCACACAAGAAAAAATTATGGAAGATAACTTTATTACTAACGCGGCAGCAACTCTCGGAGGCATGCGTAGCTGTCATCAAAAAGACAATCAGTAGAATCTGTGCGCAAAACCAACAGGCGTGGTGATAAATATTTATGGCTTTTGAGAGAAGAGCAACTTACAGACACAAAGAAAACAAGACGCTTGCGTCGCACGCTGGAAACTCTTACTCATTCACGTTGTGGTCTTGTTTCACGAGTTACAGCGAGCGAAGTACTTTTCCTCGCTTAAATTTCACGTCCAGAAATAACGATAGAGTGAATAACACAAAGGCACGGACAAAATGATAACACCCCTATGTACTCATGCACTTGATTTATCCCCCATACACAACCATCAATTATAATTTCCTCCGCATCCACAACTGCAACTTAGTCAAAAATATAATATTGCTTCCGATAGATTACCAACAACCGCTAGCATTGTTTTATCTTTTACCTGTTAGGGAGTTTGATGAAGGAATCTTTCAGCCTTTTCAATAGAAACTACGGGACCTCATCTTTTCTCGATCATAACCGAGACGCCATTTGGGAAGAAAGAGACTACAACAACTTTGCCAGAAACGGCTATATCAAAAATGTCATTGCTTTCAGGTCAATTCACATGATCGCAGCCGCGGCTGGATCAGTAAATCTAACACTAAACAAGCATACCAAAAACGGCATCTTTCAAATTTGTCATCACCCATTATTGAAATTGCTGAATCGGCCCAACCACTCCATGACCAGAGCAGAATTCATTGAGAGCATAATTACCTACCGGTTGATAAGTGGGAATGCTTTTGTGCTGGCGGTCGCTTGTCCTTCACTTGCGCCGCACGAGTTGTTTCTGTTACGGCCCGATAGAGTCGAGATAATGAACAGGGACAACATTGTTTCCTACCGTTACACAGTAGATTCTACTGTATACGAGTTCGCTAACAATCCAACTGCGGCTCATCACGTTCTATTACACTTAAAAAACTTTCATCCACTCAGTGATTGGTACGGTTTATCCACCATCGAAGCTGCTTCTTACAGCATCGAACAACACAATCAAGCCAGTGCCTGGAACCAGGCAATGTTACAAAATGGGGCAAGACCGAGTGGAGCACTCGTGGTAAATCACAAGGATGGCCGCAATGCAACCCTGTCGCCGCAACAATATCAAAGACTCAAAGAACAAATAGATTCATTTTATTTAGGAAACAGAAATGCGGGGCGCCCTCTATTGCTCGAAGGCGGATTGGAATGGAAAGAAATGAGTTTAACCCCCAAAGACATGGACTTTATTGAGTCGAAAAACACCGCGGCACGCGAGATAGCTCTCGCTTTTGGTGTTCCCCCACAGCTTATAGGAA
Organism: Anaplasma platys; assembly: GCF_012790675.1. NCBI lineage: Bacteria > Pseudomonadati > Pseudomonadota > Alphaproteobacteria > Rickettsiales > Anaplasmataceae > Anaplasma > Anaplasma platys. Next base: position 29,961 of record NZ_CP046391.1, on the reverse strand, counting down.
TTCCAGGAGACAACACCTATAGCAACCTCTCAGAGGCACGCCTGGCTCTTTGGGAACAAACCGTAATTCCCCATCTTGAAAGCATCATTGCGCACCTCAACGCATGGCTTGTCCCATGTTTTGGCAGCAACTTATTTTTAGCATATGACAAAGAATCTATCAGTGTTCTCACGGAGAAAAGGCAGCGTTTGTGGCAATACGTGCAGAACGCAACCTTTATGACAACCAATGAAAAAAGGGCTGCCTTCGGATTACACCCTGTTGAAGGAGGCAATTCGATAAAAAACTAAAAATCATTTCAACAACGACGGATACTATTATGGATGTTACGCAACAACTAAAGAGTGATTTCATCTCAGACAAAGGTATTTTCTGGGGTTACGCCAGTGTTTTTAACCGCGTTGATAACCAAAAAGACATTATCGCACCGGGATCATTTACAGATTCTTTAAAGCGAAGAAAAGTTGCCCTCCTGTGGCAACATAATACCAAAGACCCAATCGGGAAAATTCTGCGATTGACGGAAAATTCCTTCGGACTGCTAACCACGGCACAGCTAAACCTGGAACTACATAAGGCCCGCGAAATCTATTCTCTAATTAAGAAGGGCATAATCAACTCGTTATCCATTGGTTATAGAGTTGTCACCTCGCGGCGGGATAAGCGCTCTGGGATCAGGATAATTACAAAAATTGACCTGTGGGAAATCAGCCTAGTGACTTTTCCGGCAAACGAGAAGGCAACTATATCGCATGTAAAGTGCGGGGAACCCGGTAACGTGGAAAAGGAAGAACAACTCACCAAGATGTTATCTTAAAACTTCTGGTCACGGAGAAGAAGCTTTCTGAGTCGCCGGGGAAAGGTCGATAACTACCTTATATATACACCTGTTGTCGGCCTCTTTTATTGAAAACACAACGCCGCTTTTGTGGTGAAAAACCTCGTCGACAACGGGTACGCGCCCCACCATTGAAAAAATTAAACCACCAACTGTGTCGTACTCTTCCTCATCATTAGCTTCACGTAGGGTAATCCCTAGGGTTTGCTCCAGATTTTTTACGAGCACTCTAGCATTCACTTCCATCCTATCCGGCGAGAGGTTCACAATATCAGGAATTGAAGAAGCGTCGTGCTCATATTCGATGTCACCCACGATTTGTTCGACAATGTCTTCCATGGTTATGAGACCGTCAGTACTCCCATATTCGTCCAAAACTATGGCCATATGCACGCGTGATGCCTGCATCTTAATAAAAAGGCTTATTGCTTTCATGGAATGTGGCACATACATCACCTCGTGGATAATGTCCTTTACATCAAAAACAGCATCACTCTTGAGTAAAATGTCTTTTATGTGGATAAACCCGATGATGTTATCAAGGTTGTCCCTGTAGATTGGCACTCGTGTATGCCGACTCTGTCGGACAAAATTTATTAGTTCTTTATCCTCGAGGCAAAAAGCCCGAATTTCCGAACGCTGGACCATGATCTCCTGAACCGAACAGTCATCCAGATTTATGAGGTTGTTCATAATGTGGCAGCCATTGAAGCCGAAATGGTTTTCCTTGAAAATCTTCCGCCTTAGAAAATCGGCAAACCCCGGTAAGTGGTTAAACAAAAAAGAATAAAACCGTGACCGGAATCCACAAAACATCGCCCGCTCACTATCTTCGTCTTCTGCAGATACTTTACGACACATTATATGTGCGACCAACAAACTACTTGATCCGAGCCCAGAGTATACACAGCTGAATTTTATTTTCCATACAAAGTTACTGTATAACTCTGTTAACAAACATGTAGATAGTTAGTGAATAAAAGTTATCCACACGCACCAAGTTAGTTATACACAGAGTTGTTATAAAAAACACTAAGAAGAAAGGATTCTTCAAGTTTTTCTTGGTGCAGTTATCAACACAATTCACAAACATTTTATACACATAAATTCTGCTAGAAAATCAGAGTGTTACTAACTTTACTAACAAATTTATTCACAAAAATAAACCTGTAATACAAGAGACTTTTTGACACGCGAGAAGTTATTCACACAATTAACAGGCATAAATTAGTTATATTTATAATATTGAAGAATTATGATGTTTAACTCAAAAGAACATAACAACGTGCTGAGAAGCTTGTTGGAAACACGAACTGCACAGAATCGGATACCGATTTGGTTCATGAGACAAGCTGGAAGATACCTACCGGAGTATCAAGAGGAAATGCACGATGTGACCAACTTCCTTCAAGCTTGTTATGACATCGCACGGGTTGAAAAAATTACTCTACAACCCATCAACAGATTTGACTTAGACGCAGCCATCATTTTTTCGGACATAATGACTTTGCCAGATGCAATGGGGTTTAAGGTAGATTTTCCTCGGGGTCATGCACCAAAGGTTTCCTTTCAAAACAGGCAAAAGAATAACATCGAAAGGACCATTGAAATCTTATCTCCGGTATTGGAAAGCATCCATCGCGTAAGAAAAAAACTGGCAAAAAATAAGGAACTGATCGGTTTTATAGGTGCACCCTGGACGCTGGCAACTTACATTCTTGGAAAAGAAAAAAATGCAAAAGAACTTATACTCCAACACCGTGCCGGCGACAGAACCCTGCAAAATCTCATAGATGAACTTATAGAATACTCCATAATGTTTTTAGCGAAACAGGCAGCTGCTGGAGCGGATATCCTACAGATTTTTGATAGTCACGCTGGAGACCTACCACATGACCTCTTCATTTCATTCGTACTGGAACCAACACACAAAATAGTAAAGGCACTAAAAAAGACACACCCGCAAACTTACATAATTGGTTTTCCGAAAGGCGCGGGGACTTTATATAACCTATACGCTAAAGCTTCTGGAGTAGATGCCACGAGTATTGACTACACTGTCCAACCGTCCTGGGTAAGGGGCAACATCGCGGGGATAGTACAGGGAAACCTGGATCCTGCCGTCGTTGCGCACGATGCCGATCTTGCCATAAGCCAGACGAAGAACATCCTGGAAAATCTTTCAAGCAATCCTCTAATTTTTAACTTGGGGCATGGAATTTTGCCAAACACACCGCCACATCATATCGAATTGATTGTAGAAACAGTGAGAAACTACTCACGCCGCTAGCGCACCTAAATACTTGACACTGCGGTGCCTTCATATGTACCTTACGATCACCAAGTTTTGTCGTCACCACATGAAGAAGCATGACTTTCACATACTCTCCACCAGCCCGTGGCCTTTGCTTCTCTCTATCAGTGCTTTTATGACCGCATTTGGTGCGGTGGGTTTTATACATAGCCATAGTTACGGGTATTTTGTTCTGCCGCTCGGCACAGTAGCTACACTATATGTGCTGTGGCGTTGGTGGTACGATGTGATTGCCGAGGCTATTCGGGACAAATGCTTCACCGAGATTGTTCAGAAGGGGCTGCGTTTTGGCTTTGCGATAGTGATCCTTTCGGAAACAATGCTCTTTTTTGCATTTTTCTGGTCTTTCTTTAAGGCATGGCTTTTTCCCGCTTACCATCTGGTCGATTTTGCACAGAAGGTGCCGACGATCTGGCCTCCAGTTGGCATTAAAACGGTTAACCCTTGGTCTATCCCCTTTTTCAACACTATCACTCTTCTGCTTTCCGGGTGTACATTAACCTGGTCTCATAATCTCCTGCTCGAGAACGATACTAAATCGGCGTCTCGCTTTCTCCTCTTTACCATTTTACTTGGAATTATCTTTTCTGCTTTCCAAGGAATTGAATACATGCATGCGGGGTTTTCTTTTCGAGAGGAGGGGCTAAATGCAATTTATTCCTCGAACTTTTACCTAGCAACGGGCTTTCACGGCCTACACGTCCTGATGGGTATCGTTTCTCTTATCGTTTGCTACGTCAGAATGCTGCGGGGAAAGATAAATGCAAACTGCCATGTTGGCTTTGAATGTTCTGCTTGGTATTGGCACTTTGTTGACGTTGTATGGCTTTTTCTCTTTCTTTTCATGTACGTTGTCAGCTCATAAATGCATGTAATTGGCATTGACCCAGGGCTTGCGAATACAGGATGGGCGGTTATTCATTTTAAACATGGGCAGGTAACGCTTTGTGATGCTGGCACAATTTGTCCGCGGGGCACTCTACCAATCCACGGCAAGTTGCATTACATTTATCAGACGCTTAACACTACTGCCAATCGTTTTACGATCAACTGCGCCGCTATTGAGAATGTTTTTGTGAATACCAACCCTAAGTCCTCCATGTTTTTATGCTACGCAAGGAGCGCAGCCATGATCGCGCTGATGAACAATAACGTGGAGATATTTGAATACCAACCAACAACTGTGAAACGGCGGGTTTTTGGTTCCGGACACGCAGATAAGGCGCAGATCGCTTACGTTGTCAATTCCACCTTACGTCTTCCAAACGACACAAAACATTCGCTACACGTGACGGATGCCATATCAATCGCGCTGTGCCACGTATACTCTACTAAGTCCGTTCTTTTCTGACTTAAAAAAGTCTTTTTTCTTCATCTTTTAACAGAAGTTCGATATTTTCCTTGTGCTTATACGTGATGAGGATACTTGTTATCACATAAACGAAGACACTTATCTTATTTTCTTCCGTCATTGCACAGACAAAAATCGAGGTGGCAAGGGCAACCAGCGTGCTCAAAGAGCTAATTTTACTGATTGCAAAGGTGGAGGACCAGGAAATGAAGAAAGAAACGGCGGCTGCTGGATTAAGTAAAGTCAGCGCACCGAGGTTTGCTGCGACTCCCTTTCCCCCTTTAAATTTCAGCCATAAGGGAAAAATGTGACCAATGACGACAAAGAGACCGCACAAGTATGCACATACCGGATCTGTTCCCATTATTTTGCCGCATGCGATGGGGATTGCTCCCTTTGCTAAATCGGTTGAAAGAACAAGAAGGCCCATAACCTTACTTCTTCGAAAAACATTGGTTGCGCCCACATTTTTTGATCCTGTCTCGCGTATGTCTTCCTTTCGAACCAGCTTTGGTATTATCCAGGCAAATGGGATTGAACCTATGAGATAGGACAGTAGGGCTATTGATAAAAACACAGTTTTTCTCCCAAGTAAATTCACTTACTAATTCAAAGATGTTACAATTTAATACAGGATTTTCTCCTTTTCTTGGACAATTTTTATGTTTGAACAATTAATCACTTATGCTCTTGCAGAGGATTTAGATGCATCAGGTGATGTGACGACAAACTGCATCATCAGTGATCAAACATCTCATTTTAGAGTTAATGCTCGAGAAGACCTAGTTTTCGCAGGGGCAGTGGTGATTAACAACCTCTTGCAAATGTTTCCTGACTGCCTCTCCTTTACAAAAGAGTTTCCGGATGGTTCTATAGCTTATAGAGGTGACTGTCTTTTTCAAGGTTCCGGCACGACAGCGCGCATTCTGTCAATCGAACGTGTATTGCTAAACCTTCTGCAACGAGCATCAGGTATTGCCACGATTACGAGGCAGTTTGTCGAATTAGTGAAAAGTACAAATACTGAGATCAGAAGTACAAGGAAAACCGCTCCCGGGCTGCGCAAGTTTGACCTTTATGCAGTACGAGTTGGAGGAGGAAAAAGTTATCGAACTGGCCTTTATGATGGTGTGATGATCAAGGACAACCACATTGCCAGTTGCAGTGGAATTACTGCGTGTGTCCGCAAAATAAGGGATAAACTGGGAGATGTTGTCATTACTGTTGAATGTGATACCCTGGAACAGGTTGAGGAGTCTTTACAGAATGCAATTCACACTGTCATGTTAGACAATATGAGCATAAAAGACATTAGAACGGCTGTTGCTCTTGTGAAAAGGAGGGCTAAAACGGAAGCCTCTGGTGGTATTACCCTGCAAAACGTCAGAGAAATAGCAGAGTGTGGTGTTGACTACATTTCTGTGGGGTGCATTACCAACTCAGTAATCTGCAAAGATATCGGGCTAGACTTCCTCTAGTTTTCGTCCTTCCTATGAGCTTATATCCTTCCAGAAATCCTTTACCTTCTGAAAAAAGACAGACGATTTCGGGCTACTACTAGCATTAGATTCATCATCAAACTTTCTCAGAATTTCTATTTGCTTTTTTGAAAGCTTCACTGGTGTTTCCACAGTGACCTGTACGTACATATCTCCCCGCCTATCTTTAGCATAGACCTCGGGCATTCCCTTTCCTCTCATTCTCAACTTGTCGTTATTTTGTGTGCCCTCAGGTATTTTTAGCTTCGCCCAGGTTCCATCGATCGTGGGCATCTCTATCTCACCTCCTAAGGCTGCCAATGTCATCTTGATGGGGACGTTACAGTACAAATCAGCACCTTTTCTTGTAAAAAACTTGTGACTCTTTACGGTCACGTACACGTATAAGTCTCCACTGGGGGCACCGCGGCATCCGGCTTCTCCTTTTCCGTTCACGCGAACTTTATTTCCGTTTTCAATCCCCTGCGGAACTGTAACCAAGATGCCAACTTCGTTTCTTACTCGCCCTGAACCACCACAACGTTTACACTTATTCTTTATTATTTCTCCCTCACCACTGCAGGTATGACACAATTCTTCAATGGTGAGAAAGCCTTTTCTTGTTCGAATTCTCCCAGCTCCATTACAAGTACCGCATTTAACGGCTTTTGCTTCACCTTCACTTCCGTTTCCTGAGCAAGTCGAACACGCTACGTTTGTTACATAGCTTATGGGGATCTTTACGCCCTTGAATGCATCTTCTAATGATATCTCAATGTCATATCGGAGGTCAGCCCCACGAACTTTTTCACGAGATTGCCCCTGGGTTCCTCGAGAAAAACCTCCCCCGAAAAAGTCATTAAATATATCGGAGAAGTCCGAGGAGAATCCTCCGTTAAATCCTCCACCGAAGCCAGAGTTTCCTCCCCCCATACCTCCAGAAAAAGCACTATGACCGTACCTATCATATGCATCTCGCTTTTCCCGGTCGCTTAGTACCTCATAGGCCTCACTTATTTTCTTAAACTTTTCTTCTGCTTCCTTATCTCCAGGATTTTTATCAGGATGGTATTTAAAAACCATTCTCCTGTACGATTTCTTTATTTCGTCTTCACTAGCGCTTCTGCTTACGCCTAGAAGCTCATAGTAATCATCACTTGCCATCTTTCTTCTTCACTACAAACAAAACAGGCCCCACTACTATGTATGTACCTAAGTTTCAAAATTCAATATTAGAATCTCCCTTATTTCGGGATTTGACTGAAATCCACTACTGCATTGTATATTTCAACAAGCCAAAGAGCCAAATTTTCGCGATTTGTGCGCAATTCCGGCGCATCTTCACTATTTATCAAGACGCCATCCATGAAAGCCTGTACAGCCTTACTTAAATCAACCAAAACGAGCAGTGACTCGGAAAAATTATTCTCTTTTAGGAGAGAATTGAGCAAACTCTCGCATTCTTTTGCCTTTTTATAGACTTCTATTTCACAACTTTCAACACAAAGCTTTTCACTGCATTTGTTCCAAATTTTGGGAATTCTAAACGGTGTGCCACTTTCCCTTTTTTCCACGACATTTTTTATTCTTCTATATGCAGTTAGTATAAGCTGCCCCTCTTCCGTTTTAATGTAATCTCCTATAATCCTTATCTTTCTTTTCACTACAACAACATCATGGCAGCTGCCAACTACAATGTTTATGATTTCCCTATCTAGCTCAAATACATCACGCAGTAGTACTTTTAACCGATCATAGCAAAAGTCCAGGACTTTCTCCGTTATCTTTCCACCCCCCATCACTTCAAAGGTAGATCGCAGATTTTTTTTCTTCTTTGTATCAGCAACGTATAAGGCAACCGATTTTGCTACCATCAGATCCAGCGGTATGTTTATGCTGTTTTCCAGAATTACTCTCAGGAGAGAAATAGACAGGCGTCGCAGCGCATAAGGGTCGCGGGATCCAGTTATGTTTTCGGTAGCCATTAAACCCACCAGACTATCCACCTTGTCCGCAAGAGAAATTGCTATAGCAACCGGATTTACTGGAACACGATCCCTCTGCCATCGTGGGTGATAATGCTCTTCTATTGCTGTACAAACTTCCTTGTCTTCTCCTGAGATCGCGGCGTAATAGCGCCCCATTTTTCCTTGTAAGTCCGGAAACTCCCGAACCATTAAGGTTGCCAGATCAGCTTTCGCTAGCATTGCGGCTCTGTTTACACTGAGTATTGGTGCCCGCGGGACCCAAACAGCGAAATAGTTCGCTAGAGAAGTGACTCTTCTCACTTTTTCAAGAACGTTCCCTAATTCCTTTTTGAAAACAATTTTTTCCAGATGTTCCACGTACTGTTCCAGTCCAGTACTTTTATCTTTTTCGATCAAGAAGGCAGCATCAGCAAGGCGTGCCCTAAGGGTCATCTCATGCGTTTTTACTACCCTTTCATTTACAACTGTGGCAACTGTAGCAAATTTTACAATACGCCCCTCCTTATCACACAGTGCCAAGTACCTTTGATGTTTCATCATTACGCAGAGCGTCACTTCTTTTGGCACCCAATGAAAGCTTTCATCTACCCTTCCCAGAACAACGTGTGGGTACTCTAACATACTGTTGAGTTCATCAATGATCTTATCTTCTTTTTCGTACTTTAAATCTCTCTCTCCGATGAGTTTATCTATTCCATCAATAATGTGCTTTTTTCTCTTTTCGTGATCAACGATAACTAAATTCTGCTCAAGAAAAGATAGGTAGTCGGCCATCCCCTTGACAGTATGAGCAGTACGCTGGAACCTCAAGTTTCCATAAGTCAAGCCATTTGCTTCGACGCCAGCTACCCGCACTGGCACAACTTCACCACCAAAGATGCAAAGTACGTTGATTACCGGTCTTATCCATTCACCCCGCCCCTTACCCCACTTCATTCTTTTATGTAGTGGAAATTTATCTACTATCTCTTGCAACACTGAGCGTACTTTCTCAAGGGGAAGGCTATAATCTTTTTTTTCAATCTTACCAAAGTAAAAATCAACTCCGGCAACACGGCGAATTTCTAGGTCTTCTTTTTTCTCTTTTCCAACTTTTTTCAAAAACCCTTTTATTGCAATTTCTGCGCTTCCAACTCGTGGTCCCCTAATGTCTCCACTCTCGTTTTTCTCCACTACCTCAATTCCCGCAACTAATAGTGAGATTCTATTAGGGGATGTGTAGGTCTCCACCTTACTTCCCTGCAATCCAACTTTTCCAAGGAGATCTTTGGTCATTTCAGTTACGAAAACCCTAGCATCTTCCTGCGTTTTTTTAGGTATTTGTTCGCAAAGTATTTCAAATACGAGATCAGAAGACATACTACGCCGTTTTGTATAGCCTAACAAATGAAGAGCAACAAGAATTAGCCATACTTCTCACTCTAAGTATATAAGATGCTCGTTCATTCACTCCAATCACTCCCAGAGCTTCCAGAAGATTGAGGAGATGACTTGCTTTGAGGCAACAGTCATACCCAGCGGTTGGGCAACCATTTTCTACCAGTTTTTTACACAGCTCTTCGTTTTTTTCGAAGCTCTCCACAAGAAAATCGGTATTACCGTGCTCGAAAGAAAGAACAGAAAATTCTCTTTCACGATGTCCGAAAATTTCTCCGTACTTTTTACCTTCTTCGTTCCATTTTATGTCGAATACACTCTCCACTTCTTGCAGCACCATTGCAATTCGTTCGAGGCCATAGGCTATTTCCCCTGGGATTATATTACAATCTATCCCCCCAACTTGCTGCATGTACGTAAACTGCGTTATCTCCATTCCGTTGCAGGAGATCTCCCATCCTAAGCCATGGGCTCCTATGCTGGGGTTTTCCCAATCATCTTCTAAAAACCTAATGTCAAAGTTTGTGGTAGAAATTCCAATTGCTTCTAAACTTGCAAGATAGTCATCCCTCAAGGAGCTAGGCGCTGGCTGAACTATGACCTGATACTGATGGTGTTGATATAGGCGATTAGGATTTTCTCCATATCTGCCATCGCATGGGCGAATCACCGGCTGTAGGTATGCGACCATTGTGTTTTTTTCTAGTAAAACATCAAGTGCCGTTGCTGGATGGAGAGTACCGGCGCCGAGCTCAGCTGTGTACGGATACACTGTGGCGCAGCCGTAGTCCCTCCAAAAAGTCTCCAACCTTCTGACTATTTCCTGGAAATTCACAAAACAAGTCACAAATTATGACAGCCGCCATGATGATGCTATGAAAAGTGAACTTTCACAAGAAATTTTATTGGTCCATTGCTTGTTTAAAACCCATCTCCTTTTCGTGTTTTTCATTGCAATTTTACCATTTGTTATTAACATCCTCCTATGTGTTAACTCTGTTTCTATTGGGATGTCGCCAAGTGGTAAGGCAACGGTTTTTGGTACCGTCATACGGAGGTTCGAGTCCTCCCATCCCAGCAAGTGAACCTTTTGGTGAGTAGGGGGAAGGCTTGTGTCGATCTTCAGAGTTATGATGCTATTCTACATTATCCAGAATTTCGAAAGGATAGTGTTTTCCTTTGTATACTTTCTGTTTTTCACGTACTTCTTCTCATATGCAACTGTACTGTACCACGATGGTATCTCCAGCGTAGTGTTGTATAAGAATCCTGTTGTCCTCTATCGCAGGGTCTTTCAGATTATCAAGTGGTATTACTACAACAGAGATGCCCTGACCGCTGCCAGAATAGCTCTTCTCTCCCTGATGGGTCTCGGCACACTGGTGCTGCAGAGCATAATCTGTCGAATTCCATGGCGCAGCTATGGCGGCAATATCCTGCGCATCTTCTTCAATGGGATATGGGGATTTTTTTCTCACGTGCCGCGAGAAGATAGCGTCAATCTTCCTGGCTGCATAGAAGTGGAGAAGGAGAAGTTTATCTTGAGTGTGGAGAGAATAGCTGATGGCATATTATATGATTTCCTAAAGCTACAGAATTCTCCTTCAGGAATAACAGAAGAAGGAGTCTCCAGGATAAAAGAGGTTTCCATAATGAGAATAGGGTACGAGATCGAAGATTTAATAAGCGGCATCGTGGTGCGGCAAGATCTAGAAAAGAATGGAGATGGGCTAAGCCAATAACCCTATTTACAAATCTCTCCTAACCCCATTGCATGAGCAATTAGTTTTCTTTTAATTGTGGGCGACATTTCTACAGCTGCCATTGCTATTCTTCTAGTAAGTTTGAGGATCAGCAAATCACTAGAGAAAACGTTATTCATGAAAGAGGTAATCATTGCCATTGAAGTATTATCCAGAGCTCTTCTTTCTTCTATTTCCTTTAGTATGAATGTTCTTCCTAGATCTGATCCTGTTTCCTTGTATTTTTTTATAATCTCAATTACGGCACTTACATCTCTTATTCCTAAGTTCAGGCCTTGTCCTGCTATAGGATGAATTGAATGTGCGGCATCACCTAGGAAAATTACGTTTCTCACCACTTGTTTACTGGATAACATCAAAGATATAGGAAAACATGCCACATCACTTTTCAACTCTATTTGTCCCAGGTGATAGCCGCACTTTTTTTGCAGTGCCATGGTGAACTCAGACCTGCTCAGTTTTTCCAGGACCTTGGCTGTCTTGGTGTTTTCTGTCCAAACTATAGAAGTTTTCTTTCCGCCTTGCATGGGCAACATCGCAAAGGGTCCCGTTTTATAGAAGTGCTCTATTGCCGTATTGTTATGATTCTTTTCATGCTCGACATTACACACAAGACAGCTCTGCTTGAAATCGTGGGTGAGTTCTTTTACTACTATCTTTTTTCTTAGAGATGAGTTTTTCCCATCTGCACAGATCACGATGTATGTCCTTATTTTTTTCCCGCCGGAAAGTGTTAGCTCTACCCCGTCGTTCCTAAATATAAGGTCTATGCATTCCTTCTTGCAGTTGACTTCAAAAGAGACGTTCTTTTGAAGAACTCTCGCCAACTCGCTTGCTTTTACAACGTATCCCATAGGTTCTGGTCCGACAAGAGCATGATCATAATGGACCTGAGCGGGTCCATCTTCGTCGTATATCATTATATGTTCTATGGGAGCGTTTTCATGATCACTACTCCACCCACTCAGTTCTTCTAGAATTTTTTTTGAACGCTGAGAAACGGCAAATACTCTATCATCGTTGTTTAGCAGTATTTCTTCTTTTTTTTCGACGAGTAGAACCGAAACCCCGTTGTGGGCCAGGCCTATAGCACATGCGACACCAAGAATTCCGCCGCCAAAGATAACAACGTCATAGTCGGTCACCCGAATCACCTCAAGACATTTTACCTTATTGTTTTGGTGTGCCCGGAGGGATTCGAACCCACGGCCCACAGCTTAGAAGGCTGTTGCTCTATCCAGCTGAGCTACGGACACAGACCAGCAAAGGCTTACATATTTCACTAGTTACGTCAATATAGCGCTCCAGAAAATATGGCGCTGCACGCTTAATTTTCCAACTTAATTGTAAATATGTAAATTTTCCGTTACAATCGCCCAGTTGCCTTTCGTCCAATTCATTTTCAGTATTCACACCTGCCGTGCTAGTTTTTAATCGCCAGTGCCCCGGTCATTTTATCACCAGTGAGTCGGTTTCGCATGGACATCCTGATAAGGTTTCCGACCGCCTTTCTGATGAAATTCTCGATCACTTTCTTTCCTCTTCACCGGACGCACATGTCGCGGTGGAGGTCATGGTGACCCGAGATCATGTCGTGGTAGCGGGGGAGATAGGAAATGTGGAATTTAACAAAGAGGACATCGAGTTCATTGTTCGCCGTACCATTCGGGATATCGGCTACGAAATAGATGGTTTTCATTGGAAAACGGTGAACGTGATCGTCATGCTGCAGCGCCAGTCGCCGGATATTCTTGTGGCTGTTTCTAGTGAAAAGAACAGAAAAGGAGCAGGCGACCAAGGAGTAATGTATGGGTATGCCATCGACGAAACAGAATCGCTGATGCCCTCACCCATATTTTATTCACACTTGATATTGAAGAACATCGCTTTGGCCCTGCAGCGCGGAGAAATTTCTGGTTTAGGGCCTGATGCTAAGACTGAGATAACAATCCTGTATGAAAACTTCCGCCCCGTAAAAGTATTGCGGGCAATACTCTCTATTCAACATGCTGAACATCTTACCCAGCAGGATGTGAGAGAAATGGTTACTCCGCTTTTTGTCTCTTCCTTGCCTCCGGGATGGATGTGTAAGGATGCCGATTTTCTAGTAAATCCCACCGGTCGTTTCGTTATTGGTGGTCCCGTCGGGGATACTGGCGTTACCGGCCGTAAAATTATGGTTGATACCTATGGCGGCCATGTACCCCATGGTGGCGGTGCGTTTTCAGGAAAGGATCCAACGAAGGTTGACCGCTCTGCCGCGTATATGTCAAGGTACATCGCCAAAAATGTTGTCCATTCGGGTATCGCGTCGGAATGTCTCGTCCAGCTTTCATATGGTATTGGAGTTGCCACTCCCCTGACCTTTGGCATCAATACCTTTGGGACAAACAGGGTTGATAGCAAAAGGATAGAGAAGTTTATCAGGGAAAATATGGATCTGTCCGTTTCGGGAATCGTCGAACACCTGGGATTGAAGAATCAGGTTTATAGTCCCACTTCATGTTATGGGCACTTTGGACGCATGAGTGAAAACAGCTTTTCATGGGAAAAACTGGGCCTTTCTTTCCTTTTGAGGAGAGAATTCAACCCTTTGCGTTCTGCGTTTTCAACACAAGAACTCAGAGACAATGCCAAAGCAACGAAATAAAAATCCAGAGACCATTCCTAGGTAGATTACGAGTACAGATTGGTGAAGTCGACCATGGCTTCAATCATCGTTTTTATTCCGTTGTGGATTTTATAAAGTCTATCATCCCTCATGTAAGCGGAACAGGAAAAGACTCTGTTCTCCGGATCAACAACAAAGCTGTCGGTTGGGCACTCAACGTGTTCTCCGCCACAGCGGGCTATCAGTCCTTGGGGGTCCTCGCCAATTGTTACTTTAACCTTTGTCCGATCGCGCAAAGCGGCGGCAATCACTGCGGGTGCTATGCAGACAGCGCCCAGTGATTTCTTTGCGTCATAGAAACCACAGACAAGTCTTTTCACTGGTTCACATACAGTTACAGCACGTCCACTACCGCTAAACAAGTCAGAGAAGTTATTAGCTACGCCCAAGCCGCCAGGCACGACCAACATGTCATAATCTTCGCTATTTACATCGTTAATGTTTACTACATTCCCGCGAGCTATTCTCGCTGCTTCCACCTGGATATTTCTCACATCATTAGATGCAACACCATCAAGGTGATTGACTACAGAAAGTTGATTTGTCGCAGGTGCGCAGCAAGAGAAATTTACCCCAAGCCGATCGAGTTCCAGCAAAACAAAGACACTTTCCCGAATTTCTGAGCCGTCCTTGTGTCCGCATCCACTTAGAAGTACTACACAGTTCATAACTCACCAAAAAGAAAACAAAAGTCAAACTACCGTGTACCATATTCCAGGTAACCAAAGCAAGATCTAACATCCTGGGTTGAAACCATTGTGAAAACTTCGTGCGAGTTTTCCCCATCCTCAACAATTTTTGCAAGAGCATCACACTTGTCAGATGTTCTCTTTAGTACCATTCCAAGGTTGATTGCCAACAAAATGATGCCAACAGTTCTGGTCAACCATCCTATGGGTAGTGTTGCCCCATTTTTCAGCGCAGGCGGCGTCATAGTGCCTATAGCCTCGAGAACGCAGACTATTTTTCCAGCGAAAATCAGCGAGCTCCCGAGAAACATGAAGGTCATCACTTGGGCCATTTCTCTTGCGTGACGCGGAGGAGTTTTTTCCTTTCTTCTCCCCATTAAGTGGGCAATTACCAGCAGCAGAGCCGCTAGAAAATAAGCTGCATTACTCACTAGATCAACAACATGTCCCATCGGCAAGTTATGTGAGCCAAACTTATAAATTTCCCCAAGCGCTAATCCATTTGTTAGTAGGAAGATAAGAGATGCGAGCTGCATTGAGAAGTTGCAAGATGTTCCCAGAAAGTCCATCTTCAGGGAAAAGCCCTCGCAGAAAGCGCCGCATCTATCCAGAAGTTCTCGTCTTTTCTTTTCTGCTTCTTTCCTACTCCTAAACCCCAGTGTTTGTGATTCTGCCGCAATTTTTTTCTGTATTTTGCTCCTTTCCTGTTCTATGAGGAATATTAGAACCAAACTACAAATAAATGAAAGAATTGCCCCTAATACGGAAATGAAATCAATCGTTACCCAGAAGTTACTTTTGCTCTTTCCTGTACAGGTAAGGAAACCACTTTGTGAAAGAAATAGTAAAATGAAAATGCATGTCGATATTATCAGGGAGACAAAAGAACAACACTGTCTACGGTAATTAAGCCTCTCGACTTTCAGCATCCTTTTTGGGATGTTAGGGGAAGTTTTCATGATATGCTCTCAAACCTCGCAAACGCACAAGAAGGAGAAGGGGTATAGCGGACCAACACGCCGATACTCAACATCCTCCAGCGTTCTGTAATTTTAGAATTTATGGCCACAAATACGTTCAACCAGACCGCCAGCCTCTCGGCTCTCTCCTGGATAATATATGATAGTTAGTTATGATGCCATATGTCCTTTGGTATTGTAATTTTGAGTTTTTCATTACATAACTTCATGTCACCTATGGATGACTAGGAAAACAACCTAAACTGGCTTTTTGCGGCGACATTGGAATTGTCATAGTGTTCGGGAAATAAAATATAGCGTCCGAGTCAAACACCTCGTTATTCAGCCTTTGTGACAGTTCATAGTAGTTCTTATTAAACTCGCGTAGTACAAGGCATGAGTAAATAAGATGTAGCACCATTCCTATGAATACTATTATTCCCCAGGCAATATAGTGAAGCAACTTTCCAGTACTATGTCCTTCACAATTTCTCGAGCCCTTAGGTAGTTTAAGGAGTGCCCGATAAACAGAATAACTACGAAGTGCCACTGGGAGATTTAAGGCCAATGTTATGCCCCTTCCTTTTTGCCCATATATCTTTTCCGAGATCAGGGGGGGGGGATAAGCACGCACGCGAAAGAGATGCAGTAGAAGAAGTTTGCCGCAAATCCGTTATAGAAATCAAAACAAAACCGCCCCGTAGTTCTGAAATGTTAGCTCCGCTTATCAGTAGAGCAGAGAGGAAAAACGCTCTTTTTTTTCTGGGTGCGAGAATTTTCTTAGAAGCGAGGTTTTCTTCAAGAGTTTTCTCATTTTCCTTCCTAAAAAGAGAAACTTGTGTTCCGCGACTCGAGGCCTTTTTCCTCTTCGATCAAAATGTTCTAATTCTATTTCTTTCGTTGCGTTATTCTCTATTTTGTCGATGCTGAAAATACGGCTCATGCCACAATAAATCGACACTGCTCCTGAGGAAAACGTAAGAAAGATTGTTGCGTCGCTTGCGTTGAAAAATGCCTCTGCGACACGAATAAACCGCCATGAAAAAGCAGAAGAGTAGTGGTGGTGACCGTGCCGACAACAACATGAAAAATCAGCAAGAGCTTTGTGGTCTTTAGTGCAACTTCTTGCTCTGGAAGCTTTTTGCGGATTTTTCTCTTATACAGCGTGATCACCTTGCAGATCTATATTTATGATGTATGTATTTTTTAACTTTTGATACCACATTTTACCTAGCAAAATTTTGTGTACACAAGATGTTGCGGAAATGTCCTAGTAGTGGCAGATTGAGAGATATTAATCTAAGTGTACCGATATGATAAGAGTGGGGATAAACGGTCTTGGGCGCATAGGAAGGTGTTTATTTAGGTTGCTTTGTGATCCACAAGCCAATGCTGATCTACAGCTGGTAGCTGTTAATGGGTCTTCAGACATCAACCTGCACCGTCACCTCATTCAAAATGATTCAGCTCACGGAAAGTTTAGTGATGAGATAACCCTAGCGGGCGGAGAAGAATTGATTGTCCGCGGTAGGAAGATAAAATTTTTTCGTGAACGAGAGCCGGAAAACGTGTCCTGGGCATCATGTAATGTTGATGTTGTCCTGGAATGCACCGGGAAATTCAATAAGCGTGCTCTTGCCGCAAAACACCTAGGCACCACCGTCAAGCATGTTGTTGTTTCCGCGCCGGTGAGCGACGCGGACCTTCAGGTGATTTATGGTATTAACGAGCGAGATATTGCTAGAGGGCACGAAGTGATATCAGTGGGGTCTTGCACCACCAACTGTGCTGCGCATGTTGTTCGTGCTGTGGATGAGGAATTTGGGATATGTGGCGGGTTTATAACTACTGTGCATGCATATACCAATGATCAAAATCACCTCGATGGCAGCCATAAAGATTTTCGTAGAGCCCGGGCCTGTGGTTTATCAATGGTTCCGACATCAACCGGGGCGTCAAAGGCGCTCGCGAAGCTTTTTCCACACCTTGAAGGGAAATTGTCCGCAGCAGCGATTCGAGTGCCCACCCCTAATGTTTCGTTGGTTGATTTTACTGTTCATACCGAACGGGCGGTGACCACAGAAGACATAAATGGTGTACTACTGGCAGCTGCGGCGCAGAGAAGTGACGTTCTTTGCGTGACAAGTGAGCCAATGGTCTCGGTTGATTTTAATCATTCACCTTACAGTGCTGTATTTGATCTTCTAGAAACCTACGTGAGTAGCGGAAATTTTGCTCGTGTTCTTGCTTGGTACGACAACGAGTGGGCTTTCGCTTGCCGCATGGTAGATGTTGCGCGACAATTTGCCAGGATTAAGGATTTTTAATTCCGAACAATGTTGAAGTTTTGACTGGATTTGTGCTATAAAGGCGAGGGCAGCGCGAGCGGATTTCGCGTGAAGTCGGTCAGGTTAGAAATAAAGCAGCCGTAGCGTTGAGTATGCGGGTTGCGCTGTCCACTTGGTACTGTGGAAAATGGTGTTCAGGTGAATTTGGCGCTAAAGTACCGGCCTGAGAATTTTCGTGACCTTGTGGGTCAGGATATTTTAGTTAGGATACTGAGTAATTCCTTTGCCTCCGGTGATTTAGGGACACCGTTGCTGCTGGTTGGGGCGAGCGGTGTGGGAAAGACGACCTGTGCTCGGATTGTTGCATTGTGTCTTAATTGTGAGCGGGGGCCAACCAACGATCCGTGCGGCAAGTGTGACAGCTGTACTTCAATCAAGGGGATGAGCAATCCAGATGTTGTCGAAATGGATGCCGCCAGCAACACAGGCGTAGACGACATAAGGGTTATACTTGAGAGCGCTAACTATCTTCCCACAAGTAGTAGCTTTCGTGTGTATATCATCGATGAGGTACACATGCTTTCTACCAGTGCGTTTAATGCGTTGCTTAAGACATTGGAGAGTCCAGCTCCGCATGTAAAGTTCATTATGGCAACCACGGAGGCGAGGAAGGTTCCGGTCACGGTGGCATCTCGTTGTCTTCGATTAGATTTATTTCGTTTGACTGTTGAGCAGCTATATCAGCATCTTTTGCATGTTGCAAAGTTGGAGGATATTGCTGCGGACCATGAGAGCCTGCGCTTGCTTGCGGAGAATTCTTCAGGCTCCGTCCGTAATGCGCTGCTTTTTCTAGAGCAGGCAGCTGTATACACAAAAAATAATGTTACTGTAAGTGAAACGCGCACCCTACTTGGTATTGCCGATAAGAACGTATTGGAAAAAGTTGTAAAAAACATAATCAACAGCGAGGTCTCGGATGCCATCCAGGGCTACCGAGATTTATGCATGCAGAGTAACGCGGTTTCTATTTTTGAATCGATGCAGCAAATCGTGTACGAGCTGTGTATAAATTCAGTGAACGGGAGCATTCCTTGTGGGTTAAGCGAGGTACTCTCCTCGTGCGGCAAGGCAAAGTCCACGACGTTTCTTTCCCGGATGTGGCAACTTGTTCTCCGGGGCGTGCAGGAGATTAAGGGCGTGGAGAGTCAGGAGCAGGCTGGTGAGATGCTGATCATACGTCTGTGTTATCTTTGTGATCTTCCGTCTCCTAAAAAAATAGCTTCTTACGTTTTATCACAGGTGGACAGTGGCACTTTGGGCATGGGGGAAACTTCTGCTGAGGGGGCGGGTAATGTGTCTTTTTCGGATAAAGATGATAAGTTTGCTGTCCATCATGAACAACCGCTCGTCTCGCCAATGGTGGATGTATCTTCTGGTAAAGGAGATATGCGTAAAAAAAAGGATGTCAACAGCGCGGACAAGCTGTACAATCCAGAAGACGATGCGACCGTGGCCGATGTCATGAAAGGCTTCAAAGGTGCCTCGGTGGTCGGCGTCAAAGATTTAGATATCTGATCGGTTCCTTATATGTCTTACGATGGCCAGAAGTTTTCTGATTTACAAGAGATGCTCAAGCGAAAATTATCTGATTTCAAGATTCACCAGGAGCCAAAGGTTTTTGAAGGTGTTGCGCTGGGTGGTAAGGTATCTGTCAAGGTGATGCTTTCTAACTTTGTAGAATATAAGGTGCAGGAGGTGAAGGTTGATCCTTCTCTCTTGCAGGAAAAATCATTCATGGTAGAGGATCTGATCAAAGCGGCGTTCGATGATGCTTTCAAGAAGTCTCTCGAGCACAATAAAGACTTTTTGAATTCTTTGATGTCTTTTTACTTCTAGATTATGAGTTGCAAGATAGTTGTTGTTGGCGCGACCAATTCTGTGGGGCGTTCTGTTCTTTCTTTGCTTAGCGAAAGCGGTTTTCCGGCTAGCCATATTGTTGCCTTGTCAGACTGTGATAAGGTCCAGCGGGATATAAGCTATGGCGAGAAGGATAAAATTCCAGTGGTTCGCATAGGAGATTATGACTTCAGTGATGGAGGTGTTGCTGTATTTTGCTCAACGGAGGCAATCTCGGAAAGATATGTCGGTGTAGCTGCTGAAAGGGGGTGTTTGGTGGTAGATAGTACCATACATTCGCGCATGAACGATGGGGTTCCTTTAGTCATTCCTGGGGTCAATGAGGAGTGTATAGGAGATAGGAAAGGAAATATAATTGCTGTTCCTGGGAGTATTGTAATCCAATTGCTGACAGTGCTTGCTCCTTTGCGGCAGCGGGTGAGAATTGAGCGGGCTGTACTCTCAACGTATCACGCAGCATCACATATGGGGCTGGAGGGGATGTCTGAGCTGTATGACCAGACGAAGTCTATGTTCATGAATAAGAAGGTGCAAAGCAAAGAGTTTCCTCGTCAGATCTCGTTCAATTGTATTCCTTGTGTTGGGGATCTGGCGGAAGATGGGCGCTCTACTGAGGAAATTTGTGTTGCTACTGAGACCAAGAAGATAATCGGTGACGGAGTTGAAATATTTGCGACTTGTGTTGCGGTTCCGGTTTTTGTTTCGAACTCCATGGCGGTTAATTTGGAGTTGAGGAGCCATATATCTGTAGAAGATGTGTCAGGGCTATTAGGAGAAATACCGGGTGTTGCGGTGGTAAACCAGACGAGTGAGATGGTGTATGTCACCCCGGTGGACTGTGTAAACGATGAAGAAGTGTACGTGTCGCGAATCAGGATTGATGATACTGTAACACATGGGCTTAGTATGTGGATAGTAGCTGATAATGTGAAGCTCAGTGCATCGTGTATTGCGCAAGTAGTAAAAATTCTTGTAGCTGCAAAACAGTAGCCAAAGCACTGCTAACAAATGCAGAAATGGTTAATGACTTATGGGTACTGTGGCCGCGATTGGCTAATACTAGTTGATCGATGCTGGTATATGTGGTAGGATGCGGGGTTGTTGTTAGAGGTGTGACGAGGTCTTATGGACGATAGTTATAGTGCTCAGTACCAGAGTGCCTACTATAGCGCTGGTCTAAGGAGTTATCTCATACGGGTGTACAATTATATGGCACTAGCGTTGGGGACTACTGGGGCAGTCGCTTTGATGGCGTCGCTCTCTAGCGGATTGATGAATCTGATTTATGGAACTCCTCTGCACTGGGTGGTGTCTCTGGCTCCCATTGTTATGGTTTTCATTATGTCTTCTAGGGTTCAGAGTATGAGCCCAAGTACCATGATGATGGTATTTTTTGGCTTCTCGGCCGTCATGGGGCTTTCTTTGTCCTATATTTTCTTGGTATACACGGCCCATAGTATCGCGCGGGTGTTCTTCATTTCTTCTGCGATGTTTGGCGCTATGGCGCTCTATGGGAATACGACGAAGCGCGACTTGTCTAAGTACGGTTCTTTCCTTACTATGGGGGTGATTGGGCTAATAATAGCTTCGGTGGTGAATCTGTTTCTCAGAAGTGGTCCGTTGTACTTTGCAGTTTCTCTGGTTGGAGTTTTGGTTTTCACTGCCCTGACCGCGGTCAACGCGCAGGAGATTAAGGACATGTATTACAGGTTTAACGACGGGAACGAGGGTACGGTTAGTAAGATGGCGATCATGGGGGCGACAAGTCTCTACTTTGCCTACATAAATATCTTTATCCACATGTTGCACCTAATGGGTGATCGTAGGTAGGCGGCTTTTGCGAGTTGATCTAGTTAGAACACGTGGTGTGCGTCGTTACTTAGGGCTTTCTCTAAGTGATGTTAAGGATGTGGCACTGGGGGTGTCAGGTTTGCTGGCGTCGGGATCTGTTGTCTTCGTTTGCGGAGAAGTGGGCGCGGGTAAGACGGTGTTTTGCCGCGAGATAATTAAAAAGCTCACATTGGATCCTTTTATGGGCAGCCCGACCTTTCCTGTTGTTTGTGAATATCAGTGCCCAGCTTATAAGCTTTGTCACATTGATCTGTACAGGATTAACTCAATAAGCGAAGTGAATGAGCTTGGAATTTATGACCTGATAGATGGTAATGTTACGCTAATCGAGTGGCCTGAAATACTGGGCGACACCCTTAGATGCTGTCTCCGTGTCAGCATACTTCTAGGTGAGCAAAATACTAGGAACCTTGAGATAGAGTTCTTTTGAGCACGCCGATGTGCCTGTATGTGTAGGTTGTGCGGTCAAATTGTGAGTTTCAGCTGAGTTGTAATAGAGCCATTGTCCAAATTCCCTTGCGGGAGCACATTACTCAGTGAGGAAAGAGAAGGTGGAAGTGAAATAAGTGCATTCGATGTCTAAAAATTGCTTTAGACGAGCCCTAACACTTCATACCTGTTTCTTGTGAGTAAGCAGTTTTTTCGTACGGATGAGCCTACCATCGAGTAACCGAAAAGATTATCCAATGTTTTCATGATCTACCAAAGGTATTGGCGTGTACAAAGCAAGAGTCCTCGTGCCAGCACTCTTCTTTTTATAGATATGAAAAACGACTATGCAGCAGGTTTTAGCTAACACTAATCCAGCAGCGCTCAATACCAAGTTGCAAAGCGCATGTCACAGGAAAGCAGATTAGTGTAAAGGTTGCCTCTGCGCAGCGCTGGGGAGTTAGTTATTCC
Source organism: Anaplasma platys (assembly GCF_012790675.1). Lineage (NCBI taxonomy): Bacteria > Pseudomonadati > Pseudomonadota > Alphaproteobacteria > Rickettsiales > Anaplasmataceae > Anaplasma > Anaplasma platys. The sequence goes on along the minus strand of NZ_CP046391.1, from coordinate 7,577 downwards.
TCGGCAGGCGAACATCGCTGCTGTGCGATCTAATTTGTAGTGTTGGCAGAGGGATAAACAAATCCTTGTTGTGTTCTTAGACACGAGCAAGACGAACGTGAGTAAACAGGCAAAACAGGGCTGGCAGCGCGGGCAAACAACGCTGCAGTTTTTACTGCTTACAGTCGTGAGAAGTTATTGCGACTGAGAAGAACTCGAAGAAGATGAGCTGATGTTCTTACTACCAAAAAGCATACTCATGACATTCCCGTCCATTCGAGGCGAAGTTTCCGGACGCGCCACACCCTCGGTGTCATTCACCAGCCGATCTAGGATGCCAAGGCCAACCTCCTTGTATTGCAGTTCTCGTCCAACAAAGCGAATGGAAACCTTAACTTTGTTTCCCTTCTCAATAAAGGACTTAAGGTTGTTAAGCTTGATGTTGTAGTCATTGTCTTCGATGTTCAGGCGGAACTTGAGCTCCTTGATAGAAGATGACTTTTGCTTCTTTGTCCCGTAGTTTTTCTTTTTGGTATACTTCTGTTTGCTATAGTTGAATACCTTGCAAACGGGATAATCCCCATCTGCTCCAACTTCAACCAAATCAAGGCCTTCTCTTGCAGCCGCAGCAAGGGCCTCTTGAATAGAAACAACCCCAACCATATCGCCATTAGCGTCAACGAGACGAACCCGTTCTGACGTTATCGCGTCATTAATCCTAGGACCTTTTTTCTCCACCTCGTACCCACAAACTCAAACTACAAGCCGCTAGCGGATGCTAACACATGTTAGCAGCGATTTCAACGCTTTATCCGCGCCCATGCAGCAAGCAGCTGCCGAACCAAGATTTCGTACCGAAACCAGGCCTTGCTCCACTTCAGCCGCCCCTACCACCCAGGATACAGGAACTTTATTAAAAATAGATTTACGTATCTTGTTTCCAATACTCTCAGCTGAAGCCATTAGCTCGACTCGTACGTCATGTTCTTCGGCCATTTTTTTAAGGCTTCTTGCGTATTCTAGAGCATCTTCATTGACGGTGATTACGGCAAGTTGTACCGGAGAAAGCCAAGCAGGCAGCTTTCCAGCATAGTGCTCAATCAAAATACCCAAAAATCGTTCCAAAGTTCCCAAAATTGCCCGGTGGATCATCACAGGATGGTGTTTTTCCCCATCCGCTCCCACGTAATAGGCCTCCAGCCTTGTTGGTAATACAAAATCAAGTTGCACTGTACCGCATTGCCAACTGCGTCCAAGGGCGTCTTTCAGGATGAACTCGAGCTTCGGTCCATAAAAAGCACCGTCGCCTTTGTTAAGCTCGTAGGCTACCCCTGCCGTTTCCATCGCGTTTACCAGAGAATTTTCAGCTAAAGTCCAAAGATCGTCCGAGCCAATGCGGTTTTGTGGACGGTCGGAAAGTTTTACTGTTATATCATGGAATCCAAAGTCAGCATAAACCTCGACAAGCAGCCTGTAGAATTGTAATACCTCACCCTGGATTTGTTCTGGAGTGCAGAATATATGTGCGTCGTCCTGTGTAAAACCCCGCACGCGCATGAGTCCGTATAACGAGCCCGAAGGCTCATTCCGATGACAGGTGCCGAACTCCGCGATTCTCAATGGTAGATCCTTGTAGCTGCGAGTTTTGAATTTATATATTTGCACATGACAAGGGCAGTTCATTGGCTTAATGGCCAGCTCTTTGCTCTCATCCGACACCACAAACATGTTGTCCTTGAATTTGTCCCAGTGTCCTGACCTCTCCCACAATGATCTATCAACCATAATGGGAGTTTTAATCTCGGAATAGCCGTGGTTCCGTAGTTTTCCCCTGATGTACTGTTCGACTGTGCGAAACAGTGTTAATCCCTTATCGTGCCAAAAAACCTGTCCAAGCGCTTCGTTTTGTATGTGACAGATTTCAAGCTCTTTGGCAATGCGCCGATGATCACGTAGTTCGGCCTCTTTGATAAGGCGTAAGCGTTCCTCGAGGGCTGAAGCGCTGAAAAAGGCCATTCCATCGATGCGGTGTATCATTTTATTACTGCTTTCGCCTTGCCAATAGACACCCGAAAGCTTGGTTAGCTTGTACGCCTTGAGAAAGCCAGTCGCTGGAGCAACTACACCGTTTACCGGCAGCAACAAATCTTTGCCAATTTTGCACACTGGTACTGTTTCTCCCCCACTAGCAAGAAAATCTTGTTTGAAAATATTTTTAGCGGAGGTAAAGTGCATTTGTGCCGACGTTTTATCCAAAAATTGGCTTATTAGGGGCAAATTTTCGCCAGCTATCTTCTTGATATGCTTCTCAATGGTCGTAAGATCCTTCTCGGACAATGAAGATTTAAGATCAAAGTCATAGTGGAAACCGTCGTCTTTTGCTCCACCCAATGCAAGAAATACCTCAGGAAATAGCTCAAGCAAAGAGAGTGCAAGGACAACAGCTGCGGTGTTTTGAAGGATAGTATGTGCCTCTTTACTTGTTAATAGTATCGGCTCGATTTGAGTATCCTTATCGATGACGACGTCTAGACAATGAACTGTGTTATTGATAATTAATCCTACTATTTCATCGCGGCGCTCTTTCAGCATTGAATCCACCACCTCACGTCCCGATATGGGGTGCGAAAAAGTTCTGGAAGACGAGATACCGGGTGCAGTGGAAATAGTAATCATTGCTGTGCGTGAAAAATGTAAACATAGGTATAATAAGGACATTTGGTACGCTAGGCACGAGTAATGTGAAGATAAGTGAGGAGCTTTTTACAAAGTCATGGTTATGTGTACAACGGCTTAAGCAGCGCGGCGTCATAATCGGTTTTGCAGAGTCATGCACTGGTGGTTTGTTGACCTGCCTTTGTTGTATGCATCCAGGCGCTTCGGCCGTTGTGGAATGTGGTTTGGTAACGTATTCAAATGCCGCAAAAGAACAAATTCTGGGTGTCAGTTCTCATGATCTGGAAAAGTATAGCTCAGTCAGTGAAGTCGTGGCAGTACGTATGGCTGAGGGCCTCCTCAGCATTAGGCGTGATATTGACATGGCAGTCTCGATTACCGGGGTCGCCGGAAACTCTCTTCTAGGTGAAGACAACGAAAAAGATGCGGGATGCGTTTTCATAGCCCAAGCAGTTCATCACAAGCCAACCACCGTGCTCGCGTTAAATTTTGGTACTCAAAACCGGAACGAAATCCAATGCAAAGCAGCAGCGGCGGCCCTTGATATGATATGTAACAGCCTGCCCTAGTGCGAAGACTGTAGAACCCTCTTTCTTTCCTTGATACGAGCAGCCTTGCCGAATAGGGGCAGTAGATAGTAAAGCTTGGCTCTACGAACCCGCCCAGTGCGAACAACTTCAAGAGACTTTAAATTTGGCGAATGGAGGAAAACCTGAAGCTGAATGCTTTCGTTTTGACTCACCTTTCTTAGGGTGAAAGATGAATGCAGCCCCCGGTTTCTCTTCTTTATACAAACGCCCTCGAAATGTTGTAACCGCCAGCTAGCACCGTCAAAAACGTTCACTCCGACCTTAATGGTGTCCCCAGGGAGAAAACTAGGCATCTCTCTCGCGGATTTTTCCTGCAGCTGTGCAATTTGCTTTGTATTAAACTTTTCAAGTAATCCACTCATTGTAATAACCACGCAATCTTAAATATCAAGTTTCTCTAAACAAGTCAGGCCGCCGTTGTTTTGTTATTTCCTTTGCTGCCTCTCGTCTCCACTGCTCAATTTCTCCGTGGTGCCCGGAAAGCAGTACATCTGGCACCGATAAGCTACGCCACGTCGCTGGACGAGTATAATGAGGATACTCAAGCCCACCGCTCATACTCTCATACTCAAGGCTTTCTGCATTACCGACAACGCCGGGTAGCAACCTGACACAAGAGTCTATCACAACCATAGCTGCCAACTCCCCACCGGTCAACACATAGTCACCGATGCTCAGCTCGGAAAAGTTATAGTAGCTAACGACTCTTTCGTCAATTCCCTCAAAGCGCCCGCAGAGTAAGGTTATATTGTCAAAATCTATAGTTTGTCTAGCGATATCTTGATTAAACTTTGCCCCGCGCGGTGAAGTATACACAAGCTTTGTTCCTGGATGAGCCGCTAAAACGTCGTCTACACAGCGTCCAAGAACATCGGCGCGCAGCACCATGCCAGGGCCGCCGCCGTAGGGTCTGTCGTCCACCGAAGCTTTGGCATTTTCATGGTTTTTGTCAGCATAGGAGCGAATATCAAAAACATTGAGGGTCCACAAATCTTTTAGAAGAGCCGTTCCCGTTACGGAACAACCCAGAGGACCAGGAAACATAGCGGGGAAAATAGTCAAGACGTTGAAAATCATTAAACAGCACCTACAGTCTCCGGTGGCCGTAGAGAGATTATCCCGGAGGAAATATCTATGTGGGGAAATGTCTCCTGATTGAAAGGAAACAGTTTGGTTTTCCCGGCAGGAGTTTTTATTTCCAGTATGTCCCCGGAACCAAAGTTAAAGACTTCGGAAACTGTACCAAAAGACGATCCATCGGTGAGCTCCACTCTCAGTCCTATCAGAGAATTCTTGTAATATTCGTCTCCATGCAGACGAGGTAAGCATGAAGCTCTACAGAAGAGTTTTATATTTTTTAGAGCTTCCGCCTGGGTTCTGTTATCAACGCCCGCAATCTTGGCAATTACGAAATCGTTTTTTAACACAGTGACTACAGATAGGGAGTAAGAACTATTGTTTGTCTCGTCAAATAGCAGGCCGTAAGCGGCAATATCATCGGGGCGATCTGTGAAAGTTTTCACCTTAACGTGCCCGCGCACGCCGTGAGGGGCGCAAAACATACCCAGTAGAACTAAATTGTCTCCAACACCGACCATTGCGCAACGGGACCTCATTACTCATATGTCCATTCTACTCGCAGTGTGTTTCAGGATCAATTTCAATCGCAGCAAACTATGCTAAAAGCCTGATAGGACACCAAAATTCTAGAGATTTTGCAGTAGGATAATGGGTTTTATATCTAGTCGTCATGGGTTGTGAGTTCAAAAATGCCAACCCGCACCTAGAATAAAATATTATGCCTTCTTCCCCGGTATAGAGTGGTAAATAGCATGCTCGTCTGCTACCGGAAAGTCTTGTGGTACTCGGAGCAACAACAGACCACATGTGAAGCGTCGTGGCTAAAATAGTAAGGGTGCTTTTTGCTAGGAAACAGTAATTGTTTTTCTAGGCCTTGCAGGTACTCTGCGTGTAAATAACATGAGCTCTATCCACAAGCGTAGGGGTTTTGTATGCCAAACTGTGACAACAGATATATCTCCTTGGATTGCATCAAAGCCGTGTCCTTTGCTCCATCATGGGTGTATCCTCTAATGTGTAGAAAACCATGGAGCAGCATGTGGATAAAGTGAGCCGCTGTTTCTATTTTCATCTCGCATGCTTCCCGGAAGATTGTATCGATAGAAAGAAATATCTCGCCACAACAACTGGTGCCAATATCATAATTAAAAGACAAAACGTTAGTAGGCTTGTCTTTTTTGCGATATTGCAAATTGAGTTCCCGCAAAAGAGAGTCGTTGGCAAGAACCACAGAAATGTTGGTTATTTGTTCAATGACATCAATTTCTTTGAGGGCAACCTGCAGTACCCTTCTCGTCGTCGCGTGGGGTTTTTTAACAAGTCTAAACCAGCGCGGGGAATGCGTTTGAATTTCTATGGGCATGTCTTTTGTGACAGTTCCATGATTGTATTCCATTCTTCGGCTGTTATGGCTGCTACAGACAGTCTTGGCTGGCGTAGAATTGTCATGGAACTCAATTGAGGGGTTCTCTTAATTTCAGCCAGGCTGATAACTCTCTGCATGTCAAATTGGTATTCCACTTCGAAGTGCCCATATAATACATTCTCCGGGATGTAGAAATTCTTTACCACCCTTACAACGCCCTGTATGGCACGTTCCACACCAGAGTGGTAAAAGAAAGCAAGATCCCCAACCTTGGCCTTCTTCATGTTGGCAATGGCCTGCGGACTCCGAACTCCATCCCAGGGAGTAACGCGATCCTCAGACATCATCCTCCAAGAATAGTCATTGGGCTCTGACTTTAAGAGCCAGTAATTGCAGTTACAGCCTTGCACTATTTCTTTCTCAGAAATGCCGGCACATCGAAGGACTTGCTATTCCAGTTAAATGAAGCGGCTCCTTGTTCTCTGAGATAAGGGTCACCAACAGAAGAATCTGTGCTATCTGAATTTATTCCAAACGAAGGCCTTTCTCCTACTGAAGGTCCAGCAAAGGCATACGCGACTGAGGAGGTTGGTGGTTTTTGTTCGGCAGCTTTTTCAGTGGTGGGATGTTTCTGAAAGTGACTGCCATCAATACCTGTTGCCAGCACCGAAACACGAATTTTACCATTGCTACCCTCATCAAAGGTCGAACCAAAGATGATGTTTGCGTTGTCATCCACTTCTTCTCTTATGCGATTCGCTGCGGCGTCTACCTCGAACAATGTCATGTCCGATCCGCCCGTAATGTTTATCAGGATGCCACGGGCGCCCTTCATTGAAATGTTATCTAGAAGCGGGTTAGAAATCGCAGCTTCAGCCGCATAAACAGCTCTGTTTTCCCCGTCAGCCTCTCCGGTGCCCATCATCGCTTTACCCATCTCGCTCATTACCACCTTGACGTCAGCAAAGTCAAGATTGATAAGGCCAGGCATCACCATGAGGTCAGTTATCCCCCGCACCCCGGTGTGCAAGACAGTATCAGCGAGACGAAAGGCATCAGCAAACGTCGTGTTTTCGTTTGCCAACCTGAAGAGGTTTTGGTTAGGAATCACTATCAGTGTATCAACATACTTCTGCAGTTCCTCAAGCCCAAGCTCCGCGGTCCTCATTCTGTGAGCGCCTTCAAAATGGAACGGCCTGGTGACAACTCCCACAGTCAATATTTTGTTTTCCTTTGCTGCTTTTGCTATGACCGGAGCCGCACCAGTGCCGGTACCTCCCCCCATTCCAGCCGTTATAAATAACATGTTGCTGTCAGCAATCTCACCAATAATCTCCTCGATGGATTCCTCAGCAGCTCCGCGTCCTACCTCAGGCAAAGAACCTGCCCCGAGTCCCCTAGTTAAGTTCAATCCTAGTTGGATTCTTTTTTCAGCTAGGGAACAGTCCAGCGCTTGCGCATCAGTATTGGCGACGACAAAGCTAACTCCTTGCAAGCAAGACTGGATCATGTTGTTTACCGCATTGCCGCCAGCACCCCCGACACCCAGAACCGTAATTCTAGGCCGCACCACAGACTGGTCTGGCAGGTAAACGTGTAGTGACATTGCGGAGTAAAAACATATACCAGTCTGCATGCTACTACTGAAAAGTGGCAATGTAAATACCTTAAATGCTTTCTAGGCGGGAGATTTACCGTTGTAGTGAAGCTATTGTTAAATGTTTTTCTCGGGGTTTGTGTTTCCAAACGTACCCTTTTCAGAGCGTGATCGAGTGCCGACAATGCTCCTAAGGTTCCGAGTAACCAGTGAGCTCACCGGCTACGTACCCCCCCCCTTTCGGCGAGAGCAAAACCAAAAGATTCCTGGCCGCGATGCTGTAGGGCGT